>NZ_CEYEMI010000001.1:42863-191015 GCF_982810325.1 Paraperlucidibaca sp. | reverse complement strand
CTACTTAGCGGGAAACAAAATGCCCGTCGTCAGTAAATAGGCGGCGGGCACGATCGAAGTAGCGCATCCAATAGCGATTGGTCAGCGGATCGATGCGAATCACAGCACCTGTGCGCGGTGCATGCACGAAGCGATTATCGCCAATATAAATGCCAACATGATTAATCGCGCGGCTATTGCCTAAGCGAAAAAACAGTAAGTCACCAACGACCAACTCTTTTTCGGTGACATCTCGACCAGCTAGCCTTGCCATTTGCGCCGCAGTACGAGGCAGCACAACATCGCTAACATCGCGATAAATATACTGCACCAACCCAGAGCAATCGAAGCCTTCTTCAGGCGAAGTGCCGCCCCATTTATAGGGTGTGCCCATCAACGTTAATGCCGTCATGACCATATCGTCGGCTGCGGCTGGTGATACAAGGCTGCTATCAGCAAACTTAGGTGTTGCGCTACTTAGTGTGCTCGGACCATCGGCCCACACTGTCGAACTCATTAATATCAGTCCAACCATGCCTAAAACGCTTCGATGAAGGCCGTTTTTCATGGTGTAAATCCTCTTATATTTTGCGAGGTGCGCATGGATTTTGCGCCCTCAACCCGCTATGTTGCAGGCTATTAGTTATTATCATTTCGCAAGCAATTGCTCGCGAGCGGGAGTCCTGAATGAGCCACCCTGCCGAGGCGCTTTTAAACGCTCAGCTGCAATTCTTTCTACAAGACTTCACAGGTGATGCGCTCCGCTCTCACCTAGACATTGAAGCCAACGCTTACTGCGACTTACTCGAAACTATCAGCGCTCGAGACTTGCTAAATGAAAGCCAAGTCATCTCATGGATTGAGCGCAATATCTTAAGCTATTCGCCAACCGACACAATGCGCGAACAAGCCGTTATGTTGGTGGAGCTTGGGCTAAATAATCCCAGCCACCAACAACAGCCTATGCGGCAGCTCATTAATAAACAAATTTACGACTTAATGGTACAGCGTTTAGTCGAAAGACCAGCACTGCGCCAAGAGCTCATTCACAGCGCTCTTAGCAGCCCGGTCTATACACGCGTGCTCTCCGATGTGGTTTACCACAGCATTGTCGATTATTTAACAACAGATAACGCCATCGCTCGCCGTGTCCCCGGCTTTAGCTCATTAGTGAAGGTAGGCCGCAACATGCTAGGTCGCATGGGGCGTTTAGATGAGACTATCGAGCAGGCTATCAAGGCGTATTTATCGCGCAATATTTCTGCCACCGCCAAGTTCAGTGAGCAGCTGCTCGATAAAGCCTTAAGCAACGATGCTATCGCCCAATATGCCGAGCTGGTCTGGCCGCGCTTAGAGGCATACCAACTGGGTCAGGCAACACGGCATTTAGAAACTCAAGGCTTAAGCTATTTGGCCGTGCTGTACTGGAATCAGATTCGCCAAACAGATTATATGAAGCAACAAATAAGCTTATTAGTTCAGGCATGGTTCGATCATGCTGGCGATATGCCGGCTATGCACTTCCTACGTCTGATGGGCATTGAACGTGACCATATTGCGCGTGAAGTCGTCGCTGTTGGTGAGCCTATGATCAGTGCCTTGAATGACTCTGGCTATATTGAGCTGCGCTTAAAAGAACACTTTACTCGCTTCTTCGATGCCCCTGAAACACGCACCCTGATACAAGACCTCATTGGAAAACAGGTATGAACTTAGCGGATATTCGACTCGAATATGGCCTCAAAGGCTTGAGCCCAGAGCAATGCCATGTCGACCCTTACGGCCAGCTTCAACAGTGGCTAGATGAAGCGATAGAAGCTGGTGTGCCAGATGCGACAGCCATGCATTTAGCTACCGTAGACTCAAATGCGCGGCCTTCAGGGCGTATTGTTTTACTGAAGGGCATGGCCGATGGTGCCGTGCACTTTTACACCAACTACGACAGCCGTAAAGGTCATCAATTGGCTGCAAATCCTTATGCCTCCAGCACGTTCTTTTGGCCCGAACTTGAGCGCCAAGTGCGCATTGAAGGACGTGTTGAAAAGCTTCGCGCTAATGACTCCGATGCCTACTTTGCTTCGCGGCCTTATGGCAGCCAAATAGGTGCTTGGGTTTCAGCACAAAGCCAAGCACTGGAAGCTCCTGAGCTGCTATTAGAGCGAGAGCGAGAGCTGAAGGCGAAGTATCCCACTGAAGTACCTAGACCGCCGCACTGGGGCGGCTATAGGCTAGTCGCTGATCATGTGGAGTTTTGGCAGGGTCGCCCAAGCCGCTTGCATGATCGTGTGCTGTATTTGCCATCGGGTGATGGCGCTTGGCATCGCAGCCGACTTCAACCTTAAGACCGCATGCAACATGCTTTAGGCTGGGCTATCGCAGTCGATAAACTCGTGTGCCAAGCCTAAGTTATCCGCACACCATTCGCCCAATGCCTGCACGCCATAGCGCTCGGTGGCGTGATGGCCAGCGGCAAAATAATGCAGACCGCATTCGCGCGCGACATGCACCGTGGGCTCAGAAATCTCGCCACTAATGTACGCATCGACACCATGACTGGCGGCCTGCTCAATAAATCCTTGAGCACCGCCAGTGCACCACGCCACACGCTGAATTAGCGCCGGCCCGCCAGCGATATGCAGCGGCTTACGCTGTAAGACATGCGCAATACGCTCTGCAAAAGCCTCGGCACTCATGGGACTTTCTAAACGCCCCACATCGCCAACTTGGCGCGGATCATCATATAAAGAACACTCACGTAGCAAACCTAAGCGCCGTGCCAACTGTGCGTTATTGCCAAGTGTAGGATGAGCATCTAGCGGCAAATGATAGGCAATCAACGAGATATCATGTGCTAATAACTTAGCTAAGCGCCGGCGCTTCATACCCACCACTTGCGCCGCCTCACCTTTCCAAAAATAACCGTGATGCACCAAAATCGCATCGGCATTTGCCGCAATGGCTGCGTCGATTAATGCCTCACTTGCGGTCACGCCGCTGACAATTTTGTGTACCTCATCGCGGCCCTGAACTTGTAAGCCGTTGGGGCAGTAATCACTGAATTTATCTGCGCTTAATTCGTCATCGAGCCGCGCCAATAGTGCGTTTAATCGCATGCAACCTCCTTGATAAGCTTGATGCCATGGCATCAAGCCCGTACTGTAATGCCCTGCTTGAATAGCGAGAAGGATAAATTATGCGCGCAGCAACTGCACTTCCATGGATTTTACTGGCCGGCGTGGTCGGCTATGTTGGTGTTGAGAAGCAATGGCCTGATGCGCTTTCATCTTCGCCGCCGCCTGCACCGATTACTTTGAACCTTCCGCAACCATCAGAAAACGCTAATCCGCCAGCATTAAGCGGGCCTATTTCCTACGCACCAGCTGTGGCTAAGGCCGCACCCGCAGTGGTAAATATTTACACCACGCAAACCGTGAAGCAAAACATCGACCCATTTTTGGAGCAATGGCTACGCTTTCATGGCCAAGCCGCACCGCGCGAGCGTTCGGCATCGAGCCTAGGTTCTGGCGTTATCGTTTCTAGCGATGGCTATGTGCTGACCAATGCGCATGTCGTTGCCGGTGCTGATGAAATATTGGTCGCCACACATGATGGCCGCGAAGTCCAAGCCAAACTCATTGGCACAGACCCCGACACCGACCTTGCGGTGCTTAAAATCGCCCTGAGTGATTTACCCGCCCTACCTTTCCGCCAAAACCCTAGTGCGGTTGGCGATGTCGTTTTAGCTATCGGCAACCCTTTTGGCGTTGGCCAAACCGTGACACAAGGCATCATTTCAGCGCTAGGTCGCAGTGGTTTAGGCATCAACACCTATGAAGATTTTATTCAGACCGATGCTGCCATAAACCCGGGCAATTCCGGCGGGGCATTGATTGATGTGCAAGGTAATTTGATGGGCATTAATACCGCCATCTACTCTCGCTCTGGCGGCAGCATGGGCATCGGCTTTGCTATTGCCGCACCGATTGCTCAGCAAGTCTTACAAGAGATTATCGCTCACGGCCATGTGGTGCGCGGCTGGCTGGGCATTGAGATAGCCGGGCAAAGCCATCGCGACGGCCCACCTAGCCGCGCCAAAGACAGCCAAGTCACTGTCGCTGCTGTGATGAAAGGTGGTCCTGCAGACCGCGCCGGCCTTAAGCCGGGCGATGAAATTATCAATATTGAAGGCAAATATGTGGTCAATGCTGACGAAGTTATTCGGCAAATTGGTGGCTATAAGCCCAATGCCAAAGTGGCGATTGCTGTGCGCCGAGGTAAAGCAGAAAGAACATTAACGGTAACGATGGGCGAGCGACCGAAAGCGAATTAGCTCTCAGTCGTTCAGTCCGAATCGTTTATACCGACGCGCTTAAGCGAGAATTTCGCTGAGCGCGTCGATTAAAGCGGCATGCTGATCCGGCGTGCCCGCGGTGATGCGCAAGAAATTATCGATGCGCGGCTTATTGAAGTGCCGCACCACCACCGCCCGCTCACGCAAGGCCTGCGCTAAGTCTGCGCCGCCATGCTTAGGGTGCTGAGCAAAGACAAAGTTCGCGCCCGATGGCAGCACGTCAAAACCCAAACGCTCAAGCTTCGCCGTCAAACTATCGCGCTGGATGATGACCATCTGCTGCATCGAATCAAAATACGCTTTGTCTTCAAATGCTGCCTGCGCGCCTGCCAGCGCAACACGGCCAAGCGGATATGAGTTGAAGCTATTTTTAATGCGCTCTAAGGCTTCAATTAAGTGCGGCTGGCCAATCGCTAGACCCACGCGCAAACCAGCGAGCGCACGCGATTTCGATAGTGTCTGTGTGATCAACAAGTTGTCATAGCGGCCGACTAAAGCCACAGCAGAATCGCCGCCAAAATCGATATAAGCCTCATCCACCAAAACCACAACATCGCGATTGGCCTGCAAGATTTGCTCAATCGCATCCAAGGCCAATACACAGCCCGTGGGCGCATTGGGGTTGGGGAAAATCACGCCGCCATTAGGGCGCGAATAGTCAGCAGGGTTAATGACGAAGCTGTCGGTCAGCGGCACAGTCTCGTAGGCGATGTCATAGAGCTGAGCATAGACCGGGTAAAAGCTGTAGCTGATGTCGGGAAATAGCAGCGGCTTATCGTGCTGAAATAGGCCGTGAAAGGCATGTGCCAATACTTCATCGGAGCCGTTACCAACAAACACCCACGACTTATCGCCACCTTGAGCAGCAAGATCGTAATAGTCGGAGATGGTTTGGCGCAACGCATCGGCATTAGGGTCTGGATACAGGCGCAAGTCGTCGTTCAGAGCCGCTTGCATCGCCGCGATGGCTTTTGGCGATGGCCCGAATGGATGCTCATTGGTGTTGAGCTTAATCAGATTGCTGATCTTTGGTTGTTCGCCCGGCACATAGGGCACCAACTCGCGCACACGCGCACTCCAGAAACGGCTCATCGCGTTTGATACTCCTAAAAAGTTTTCGCCTTAAGCGCTTCAATCAGCCTTAGGCAATAAGCGATATTCGGCCGAACGCGCATGCGCCGTTAAGCCCTCACCGCGCGCCAACACAGAAGCCACTGCAGCCAGTGTTGATGCACCTTGTGGCGAGCAACCAATCAAACTGCTGCGCTTTTGAAAATCGTAGACACCTAGCGGCGATGAAAAACGCGCGGTGCCCGAGGTTGGCAATACGTGGTTTGGCCCGGCGCAATAATCACCCAAAGCTTCAGGCGTGTGGCGGCCTAAGAAGATGGCGCCAGCATGACGAATCGATGGCAATAAAGCCTGAGGGTCGGCCACCGATAACTCTAAATGCTCAGGCGCAATGCGATTAATCAGTGCCAATGCTTCGGCCTCATCGGCCACTAAAATCAAGGCGCCACGCTCACGCAATGATGTGGTGGCAATGTCCACGCGATCTAAGGTTGGCAACAGACGCTCAATCGATGCTTCAACAGCATCTAAATACGCCGAATCGCAAGCGATCAATAAAGACTGGGCTTGCTCGTCGTGTTCGGCCTGCGAAAACAGATCCATGGCAATCCAATCTGGATCGGTTTGGCCATCGCAATAAATCAAAATTTCTGATGGCCCGGCGATCATGTCGATGCCGACTTGACCGAAGACATGGCGTTTGGCGGTGGCGACATAAATATTGCCAGGGCCCACAATTTTATCCACGCGCGGCACGGTTTCGGTGCCATAAGCCAAGGCCGCAACCGCTTGCGCACCACCGAGCGTAAAGACACGATCGACCTCAGCCAAATGCGCGGCAGCAAAGACTAATTCGTTGATCTCGCCGCGTGGAGTCGGCACCACCATGATGATCTCTGCAACACCAGCAACTTTTGCCGGCAATGCGTTCATCAATACCGAAGAGGGATACGAGGCTTTGCCGCCAGGCACATAAATGCCGACACGATCGAGCGCAGTGACTTGCTGGCCAAGGATGGTGCCATCGGCTTCGGTGTACTGCCAAGACTCTTGCACTTGATGTGCGTGATAGCGTCGGATGCGCTCAGCAGCTTGCGTTAGCGCATCGCGTTCAGTATTTGGCAGGCCGTCATAGGCTTGCTTTAAGCGCTCTGGGCTGACTGATAAATCAGCCATGGTAGCGGCATTAACTTGATCGAATTGATTGCTGAACTCGACTAGCGCCGTATCACCCTCGGCACGCACACGCGAAATGATGTCGAGAACACGCGCTTGCACAGCGGCATCAGACACGCCCTCCCATGCCAGCAAGGTATCGAGCTGCTGATTAAAGTTGGCGTCGCGGCTATCGAGTCTTTTCATGCCCTACCTATCCAAAATATATCGCGTGCTGGCCTTAGGCAGACACGCACTCGCGCGCATCTACAGCGGCCTGCAACTTGGCCACTAATGGTGCAATCTGCGATTGTTTCATTTTCATCGCCAGCTTGTTTACGATCAGCCGTGAACTCACTTGCATGATCAATTCGCGCGGCTCTAAACCGTTTTCTTTCAGCGTTTTTCCGGTGTCGACCACATCAACAATAACATCGGCCAAACCCATCACCGGAGCTAGCTCCATCGAGCCATAGAGCTTGATCAGCTCGACCTGCTCGCCGCGCTCGGCATACCAGCGCTTTGCTGTATTGATGAACTTGGTCGCCACACGTAAACGCCCTGCTGGTGCTGGCGCATTGACCGCAGCAGCGGTCATTAAGCGGCATTGAGCAATGCGTAAATCGACTAGCTCAAATAAACCATCGGCACCGTGCTCGACCAATACATCCTTGCCAGCAACACCAATATCAGCCGCACCATTTTGTACAAACGTGGGCACATCGGTGGCGCGTAAAATGATGATGCTCACACCGTCTTGCGAGGTTGGAAAAATCAGTTTTCGGCTTTTTTCAGGATCTTCTAAAAGCTCAATACCCGCCTCTGCCAGCAAGGGTAGCGTGTCTTTTAAAATACGTCCCTTGGACAAAGCAATCGTTAAACTCATGAGGGTCTCCGCGATAAACGCTGAACATCGGCGCCAAGGCCGCGCAGTTTCTCATCGAGGCTCTCATAGCCACGGTCCATATGGTAAAGCCGATCCATCACGGTCTCACCTTCAGCCACCAATGCTGCTAGCACTAGCGACATGGATGCGCGCAAATCGGTCGCCATGACCGGTGCTGCGAGCAAAGTATCAACGCCAGTAACAACAGCAGTATGGCCATCGACACTGATCTGCGCGCCAAAACGGCTAAGCTCAGGCACGTGCATAAAGCGGTTTTCAAAAATGGTTTCGCTGATGGTGCTAACACCCTCCGCCACCGTATTTAGCGCCATAAACTGCGCCTGCATATCGGTAGGAAATGCAGGGTGCGGTGCGGTGCGAAAGCTCACTGCTTTCGGGCGACGGCCATGCATATCTAAACTAACCCAGTCAGGGCCTGTGTTAATTTCGGCGCCAGCTTCTTCAAGCTTCAGTAAGACGGCATCAAGTTGCGATGGGTCGGCGTGGGTGGCGCGAATAGAGCCGCCGGTAATGGCGGCAGCACATAGATACGAACCGGTTTCGATACGGTCTGGAATCACCGCATGTGTGCAGCCATGGAGCTTTTCGACACCATGAATAGTGATCGTTGAGCTACCAGCGCCTTCGATGTTTGCACCCATAGCGATGAGCATTTCAGCGAGGTTAACAATCTCTGGTTCGCGCGCGGCGTTTTCAATAACCGTAGTGCCTTCAGCAAGGCTCGCGGCCATCATAATATTTTCTGTGCCGCCCACAGTCACCATGTCGAAAATCAAGCGCGCGCCTTTTAATCGGCCATTCACTTTGCCATGCACGTTACCGTTTTCTACGCTAATTTCAGCGCCTAACTTTTCCAGTGCTTTCAAATGTTGGTCGACTGGACGTGAGCCAATAGCACAGCCACCGGGCAAAGACACTGTCGCCTCGCCATGACGTGCAAGCAATGGCCCGAGCACCAAGATCGAAGCACGCATGGTGCGCACTAACTCATACGGCGCAACAGCAGAGTTCAGCGAGCTTGCATTGATGTGCACGACATTATCATCGGCAAATTGCACGTCGACACCCATGCTGCTGACGACTTTTAAAATCGTCGTCACGTCTTGCAGCTTAGGCACGTTGGTGACGGTAACCGGGTCATCGGTCAGTAGAGGGGCTACCAATAAAGGTAGGGCAGCGTTTTTTGCGCCAGAAATGCGCACATCGCCACTCAGGCGACGACCGCCAACGATCAATAATTTATCCATGGAAGTGCGAGCCGCCTGTGCTAAGAGTTAAACGAAAGGGTTCAGCCGAAGAGCTTCATTTTACGCCATTCTTCGGGCGTCAGGGTACGCATGCTTACCGCATGAATGGCACCGCTGGAGATATGTGCTTGCAAGGGGCCGTAAATAAACTGCTGTTTAGCCACCGGACGCATGGTTTCGAAAGAGCTGTGCACCACAGTGACATTGAATTTCCCGCCATCGCCTTCGACAGCAATGTGATCTGCATCGGTAATTGCAGCGCTCAGGAGTTGTTGGATTTCACTGGCATTCATAGCGTTACATTTCCTTCCATAGTGCGTTCTACGGCAAAAATTTTATCTAAATTACTGGCGGCTAAAATTGACACCAAACGCTCTGGCGCTTGCGTTAGCGACAGCGTGCTATTACGACTAATAGCAAAACGCTGCCATGCCATGAGCACAGCGGCGGTAACGCTACTACCTGTTTCTAGCGCGGAAAGCTCGCAAGTCCAAGCACTATCAACTGGCAAAGCGGCCAAAATAGCTTGGCCTTCGCGCTGGCAAGCACCGGCATTGTTGTAGTCAACACGGCCAGCTAAGCTCAAGCCATTGGGCTGCGGCGCAATCTGATGGCTCATTATTTTGCCTTAACCACTTCGATTGGGGCAGGCGACCAACCAGCAATAGCCTTGTCTAAGTTGCCAGCACTTTGCTCGACGACTTCTGCGAAGCGCTTACGGAAAGTCAGGCCAAGGTTTAAACCATTGACGATCAAGTTACGAGTCATCCAGCGGCCATCGCCAGCTCGAATCATTTGGAAAATGATTGGCACTACAGTGCCGTTTTCCAAAGCAACCTCAACTTCGACTTGTGCACGATTAGCATCATCGCCGGGCTTGTAAGGCTTCACTGTGACTTTTTGATTGTCATAGGAAGTCAGGCCGTTGGCGTAAGTGCGTACCATGCTTTGTTTAAATATGGTGGCGAATTGATCGCGCTGAGCATCGCTAGCTTGGCGAAAATACTGACCCATAACACCACGTGCGATGCCCGGAACATCAACAAATGGTGTGATATTTTCTTCGATTACCGCATTTAATGCTGTTGGGCTTTTGCGTAGCGCCGCGCGGTCTTTATCGATGCGTGCGGTGAGCTGAGTAATGGCCGTTTGCACTACTGCTTGCGGGTTAGTTTCAACAGCGGCCTGCACTACCGCAGGCAAAGCTAGGGCAAGTACAGGAACCAAAACAGACCATGTTAGAAAGCGCGACATATCAAATCTCCAAACTTTTAGGCTTTGGCGTTTGCCAAATTAACTCTTAAAACGCTTCATCTGCCGTTGGCGATGACGCAGCACTTGCTGGTGGCGTCTCAGTTGCCTTGTTAAACAAGAACTTGCTGATCAAATCTTCAAGCACCAACGATGACTGCGTTTGATAAATACGGCTGCCTTCTTTCAATACTTCTTCATCGGCGCCCGGCGTAAGACCAATATACTTTTCACCTAATAGGCCGGCGGTCAAAATCGCAGAAACAGTATCTGTGCTGATGTCATTAACGTCATTTTCAATCGACATCTCAACGCGCGCCAACAGTGTTTTCGGGTCTAACGTAATGGATTCGACACGGCCAATCGGCACACCAGCCATGGTCACCTTTGCCCGCACGGTGAGGCCGCCGACATTTTGAAATAGCGCATAGACGTGATAGCTAGGCTTATTTAACTCGCCTGACAAACCGCTGACTTGGATCGCTAAAAACATCAGCGCGGCGAAAGCCATCAGCAAAAAGCTGCCCACCATTAACTCAATAGACTTAATACGCATCACACGCCTCCGAACATCACCGCAGTGAGAATAAAATCGAGTGCCAGCACTGCCAGCGAGCCATAAACCACCGTACGAGTGGTCGAACGGGAAATACCTTCACTAGTAGGTTCACTAGCATAGCCTTGGTAGACAGCGATCCACGTTACCGCGATGCCAAATACCACTGCTTTCAACAAGCCACGCAGCACATCATCGGCAAAGTTGACCGACTGCTGCATATTGGCCCAATACGAGCCTTCAAAAATGCCCAGCCAATCGACGCCTACTAAGCGGCCACCCAAGATGCCGACGGCGACAAAAATCGTCGCCAATAAAGGCATGCTGATGACACCTGCCCAAAAGCGCGGCGCAATAATGCGACGCAAAGGATCAACGCCAATCATTTCCATGCTGGATAGCTGCTCGGTGGCTTTCATTAGGCCAATTTCAGCGGTTAATGCCGAGCCAGCGCGGCCAGCAAAGAGTAACGCGGTGACCACTGGGCCAAGCTCACGGGTGAGCGTTAAGGCGACCATGGTGCCGAGCGCTTGCTCGCTGCCATAGGTGATGAGAATGTTGTAGCCCTGAAGACCAAGCACCATGCCGATGAAGAGGCCGGAAATCACGATAATCACTAGCGATAAAACGCCGACAGAAAAAATCTGCGCGATCAATAGCGGCAGGGCCAAACGCCAACGCGGCCAACACATAATGGCTTGCCAAAGCATGATGAAGGCATCGCCCAGGGTGGCAATAGCAGCCAGTCCACGCGAACCTAAACGGGAGATTGCAGACAACATAGTTTAGGACCTCAGCGCATCGGCCCACGTGGGCGATGGGTAGTGAAAGCGCACCGGACCATCGGCGCTACCATTGAGGAATTGCTGCACCAGTGGCGACTCAGAAGCACGCAGCTCATCGGGCGAGCCTTCGCCGACAACTTTGCCATTGGCCAAAATATAAATATAGTCGGCAATGGACAGCGTCTCATCGACATCGTGCGAAACAATAACAGAGGTCAGCTTCAGGGCTTCGCGCAGAGTACGAATCAAGCGCACTAAAACACCCATGGCAATAGGATCTTGGCCAGCAAAAGGCTCGTCATACATGATCAATTCGGGGTCTAGTACGATGGCACGGGCAAGTGCGGCACGCCGCGCCATGCCGCCCGAAAGCTCAGCCGGCGTCAGCTTCTCAGCACCACGCAAACCAACCGACTCCAACTTCAAACGCACGATATCGCCGATCAACTCTTCAGGTAACTTGGTATGCGCACGCAACGGAAATGCCACATTCTCATAGACCGATAAGTCGCTGAATAGCGCACCCGACTGAAATAGCATGCCCATGCGGGCACGCAGCTTAAATAAGTCATCACGCGATAGTTTCGGCACTTCTTGACCTGCAACTTTTACACTGCCGCTGGCCGGGCGTAGCTGACCACCAATAAAGCGTAGCAAGGTAGTTTTACCGCAGCCCGACGGGCCCATAATGGCCGTGACTTGGCCGCGGCGTATGCGTACATTGACGCCATCAAAAATCACCCGTTCGGCACGTTTAAAGCGCAAGTCGGAAATGGTGACTAAATCATCAGCAGTATCGGACATGGCAAGGCATCGCCTAACTAAAGAATGGCGCGCATCATAGCATCGATGATTACTGTATCGGAAACATCGCTTAGGACTGGCCGCGACTGGCGCGCTTGTTCATAATTAGCCACGATAATTTATTTAGCCTGAAAGGATGCCGATATGACCCAAAGCGACTTTATCGCCACTGGGCAGCGCGTACTGACTGTCGAAATCGCCGCCTTAGACGCCATGCGCCCATTGCTCGATGAAGCTTTTGGCGCCGCCTGCGAACTGCTTATGGCCTGCACTGGTCGCGTTGTTGTCACAGGCATGGGCAAGTCCGGCCATATCGGCAAGAAAATGGCGGCCACCTTCGCCTCTACCGGCACACCAGCATTCTTTATGCACCCAGGTGAGGCTAGCCACGGCGATCTCGGCATGGTCACTGGCAATGACGTCATCATCGCAATTTCTAATTCTGGTGAAGCTCATGAGATTCTCGGCATCATTCCGGTCATCAAACGCCTGCGCGCCAAACTTATTACCATCACCGCCCTACCTGTTTGCAGCATGGCTCAGTTAGCCGATGTTGCTCTGACGATTGGTAAGTCACCAGAGGCCTGCCCGCTCGGCCTAGCCCCAACCTCATCAACGACCTCAACTTTGGTACTTGGCGATGCCTTAGCCGTGGCTTTATTAGAGGCCCGTGGTTTCACTGCCGAAGATTTTGCGCTATCGCATCCGGGCGGCGCTTTAGGCCGCCGTCTCTTATTACGCGTCGATGACATCATGAATAAAGGCGACGACGTACCAATGGTCAGCGTAGGCACCTCCATTCGCGATGCCCTGCTCGAAATCACCCGCAAAGGCTTGGGCATGACCACCGTTGTTGATGCCGATGGTCGCCTCGCCGGCCTCTATACTGATGGCGATTTACGCCGCAGCATCGACCAAAACTTAGACATTAAAAATACGCCCATTGAGCAAGTCATGACGCCAAACTGCCTCACCGTGCGCGCCGGCATTTTGGCCGCCGAAGCATTGGCAGAAATGGACGCTCGCCGCATTAATGGCGTCGTGGTAATTGATGCCGAACGCCGCCCCGTCGGCGCCGCCAATATGCACGGTTTCCTCCGTGCCGGAGTGGTGTAATGATTTCCTGCCGCGTAAAAGAAAAAGCCCGCAATATTCGTCTATTAGCGCTTGATGTCGATGGCGTACTGACCGATGGCCGCCTGTATTTTTCCGAAGCTGGTGACGAGACAAAAACCTTCGACACGCAAGATGGCCATGGCATCAAAATGCTGCAAAGCACTGGCGTACAAGTTGCCATCATCACCGGCCGCACCACTGAATTAGTACAACGTCGTGCCCGAAACTTAGGCATCAAGCATTTGCAGCAAGGTCGCGAAGATAAACTCGTGGCACTGCATGAGCTTATCCAAACGCTGAACTTAAGCTTGGAAGAAGTCGCCTATGTTGGTGATGACTGGCCCGATCTGCCCGCCATTTTAGCGACAGGCCTTGGCGTTGCAGTGGCCAATGCCCACAGCGAATTACGCCAGCGCGCCGACCATGTCACCACGCTTTCTGGCGGCCGCGGGGCCGTGCGCGAAGTCTGCGATCTATTGCTCATGGCGCAAGATCGTTACGACGAAGCGCTCGCGCCGTACTTGGCACACTGATGGATACGCGCCCGCTGCTAAGAGTCTCCGGCCTTCTTTTGATTGTCGGCGCACTGGGCTACTACGGCTATGGCGGCTGGAACAGCGAAGAGCTAGGTGACAGCAGCGATGGCCGCACGCCTGACTATATCGTCGATGGCCTCGCACTCTGGGAAACCGGCCCCGACGGCCAATTACTACGCACAGCCAACGGCACGCAGCTAATACATCGCCCCAGCCCCGAACGCTTCGATCTCACCCAACCCGACTTGCGCCTCTATGACAAGGGCCAGCCCATGTGGCGCTTAACTAGCCTAACTGCGACCAGCGGCGACCCTAGCAGTGAGGCGTGGTTTAATGGCCAAGTAATTGCTGTGCGCACTATGCCCAATGCAGCACCGCTACAATTAAGCACTTCCCGCCTGCGCATCGAGCCGAAAGCCAACCGTGTCTCTACGCCTGAGCGCGTGACTATCACTAGCACGCAGGGCAAGATGAGCGGCACTGGCCTCACTGCTGACTTACAGGGCAAAAACTTGCAACTTTCATCCGCCGTTGAGGTGTCATATGCACCATCGCGCTAAGCGCATCGCCCGCCTGCTATTGCTCGCGGCTACAACACTCACTCCCGTGCTGAGCTGGGCGCTGCCTGAAGATGCAGAGCAGCCCGTCAATATCAGCGCCGATAACGCTCGCTTCGATGAGAAAGCGGGCGAAGCCGTGTATCGCGGCAATGTCGTTGTTATTCAGGGCACATTAAAAGTGCAAGGCGACACGATGACTTTGCGCATCGATGACAAAGGCGCACTGACGACCGCGCGCACACTTGGCAAGCCGGCTCGCTATCAGCAGCGCACCGATCCAGCCAAAGGCTTAGTTAATGCCACCGCCGACGAGATTCAATTTGATCATCGCACCGGCACTATCACGCTTATTGGCAATGCCTTGCTGAAGCAAGATGGCGCCAGCTTTAGCGGTCCGCGCATTGTCTATTCGACCGAGAAAAAGCAAATCGAAGCTAGCGGCAATAGCCAACAGCGTGTGCAGCTAGTGTTTCCACCACAAGCACGTGGCGAGAAAAAACCCACTAAAGATAAGGCGATACTTGCGCCTGCAGCCGCACCTTTGGGAGCGGCACAATGAGCGTATTGCGCGTAGAGAATTTAGCGAAAAGCTATAAGGGTCGCACCGTCGTAAAAGATGTCAGCTTGAGCGTTGAAAGCGCGCAAATTGTCGGCCTACTCGGCCCCAACGGTGCCGGGAAAACCACCAGCTTTTATATGATCGTTGGCCTAGTGCCGATGGAGCGTGGCCGCATCCTGCTTGATAACCAAGACATCTCGCACCTGCCCATGCACGGTCGCGCGCGCAAAGGCATCGGCTACTTACCACAAGAGGCATCGATCTTTCGCAAGCTCAGCGTGGAAGACAATATTTTAGCCATTTTAGAAACGCGCGGCGGCATGAAAAAGGCCGAGCGCCTGGCCAAACTTGAGTCATTGCTAGCTGAGTTTCACATCACGCATATTCGTAAAAGCTTAGGCATGAGCTTATCTGGTGGTGAGCGCCGTCGTGTCGAAATCGCACGCGCTTTGGCCAGCGACCCACAGTTTATTTTGCTTGATGAGCCCTTCGCAGGCGTTGACCCTATTTCCGTGGCCGACATTAAGGCCATCATCATGCATTTGAAGCAGCGCGGAATTGGCGTGCTAATCACCGATCACAATGTCCGCGAAACCTTAGACATTTGCGAAAAGGCTTATATCGTTAGCGCCGGCGTAGAGATTGCTGAGGGCACGCCAGAAGCCATTCTAGCCAATCCGCTGGTGCGTGAAGTTTATCTTGGGGAGCAGTTCTCGTTGTGATGAAGCCAAGCTTACAACTAGGGATCAGTCAAAGCTTAACAATGACACCGCAGCTGCAGCAGGCGATTAAACTGCTAGCGATGTCGACTCTAGAGCTACAACAAGAGGTTCAGGCTGCACTCGACGACAACCCTTTACTAGAACTCGATGACGGCCAAGGCTCAGATGATGGCGAGCACATTGAGGCCGCGCCGAAAGAAGAACCTGTCCGCGAATCGCTAGATCTCGATAAACACGACCAACTATCTGATGACCTCCCTGTCGATACCGCCTGGGATGATATCTATATTGGTAGCAATAGCGGCAGCGGTGGCGAGCCTGTCGACGAAGATGGCGAGCCCATTGAGGCCCGCAAGGCGGCGATAGAAACGCTGCAAGACCATTTGCATTGGCAACTCAATGTGACGCCTTTTAGCACGCTAGATCGAGTCATCGCTGAAGCCATTATTGATGGCCTTGATAGCCGCGGCTACCTCACGGTCAGCCTTGATGAGCTCGCCGAAACCGCTCTGAGCTGGTGCAATGAAGAGGCTGAAGAAGACGAAGTCATCGCTGTTCTACATCGCATTCAGCAATTCGACCCACCTGGCGTGGCCGCTCGCGATCTCAGCGAATGCCTATTGATTCAGCTCAATCAAAAGCCCGATGACACCGAATACTTAGACGGCGCCAAGTTAATCTTACGTGAGCACACCGCTCGACTAGCGTCGGGCGACCTTGCCGGCTTAACGCGAGCCACGGGCTTATCAGAGCGCTCCGTTCACGCCGCCATCGCATTGATACGCGAGCTTAAGCCTCATCCTGGCGAAGGCTGGGCGAGTGCCGATGATGAGCGCCAAGTCATTCCTGATGTTGTGGTGCGCAAGCTGCGCGGTTTCTGGCGAGTTGAGCTAAACCCCGATGCTGCACCGAAATTACGCGTCAACGCGGGTTATGCCGGCATGATTCGTCGCGCCGATAGCAGCCCTGACAACCAATATATTCGTGACAACTTGCAGGAGGCGCGCTGGCTGATCAAAAGCCTACAAAGCCGTCATGAAACCCTGCTAAAGGTAGCGACTTGCATCGTTGAGCATCAACGTGGCTTCTTAGAGCAAGGCCCCGAAGCCATGAAGCCACTGATTTTGCGTGAGGTCGCCGATGAGGTCGGCCTGCATGAGTCGACAATTTCTCGCGTCACCACGCAAAAATACTTGCTCACTCCTCGTGGTCTGTTTGAACTCAAGTATTTTTTCTCGTCACACGTCGGAACTAGCTCCGGTGGCGAGGCATCATCAACAGCCATTCGCGCCATGATTAAAAAGCTCGTAGGCCAAGAAAATCAGAGAAAACCATTGAGTGACAGCAAGTTAGCGGACCTACTTTTAGAGCAAGGTATTGAGGTCGCAAGGCGTACTGTGGCTAAGTATCGCGAGTCGCTCAACATTCCATCATCTACCGATCGAAAGCGCTTGCTTTAATAATTTGGGCATGGCTAAGTAAAGTCATAACGGATGTTGATGTGAAGCGAAGCAAGCTGTGAACCCCAACACTGGGAACCTCTGCTTTCGGACTCGACAGGCCGCCCGTGCAGGGCTGCAAATGCCCTAATCGTACGACCCGCCACCGTCTTGAAGGTCTTTGGTTTCCGCTGTCGTCAATCACGAAAGCGAGGAAACGTCTCATGCAAATGACCATTAGTGGACACCACGTTGAACTCACCCATGCCCTCCGTGATTATGCCGAGTCTAAACTCGCGCGTATTGAGCGGCATTTTGACCATATCACCAGTATCGACGTCATTTTAAGTGTCGATAAATTGGTGCAAAAAGCCGAAGCAGTGATTCGAACTTCAGGAGCAAAATTATTTGCTAACGCCCAGTCCGATGACCTCTACGCCGCCATTGATAAACTGTCGGATAAGCTCGACCGACAGGTAGTGCGCCATAAAGAGAAGCACGCAACACATTGATGCCACCGATTCACCTGCTAAATGCCCAGCCTCGCTGGGCATTTTTCATTACACAGTTTCATAAACTCTACGAATGCCTACTTGCCAATCATCGCGCCACAACCGAGGATAAGGCTCAGCAATTTAACTAGGTAGTAAAATGAAACTGGTGATTGTGAGCGGACGCTCGGGCTCAGGAAAAACGACTGCGTTGCATCAACTGGAAGATCTCGGCTACTACTGCGTCGACAATCTTCCCGTTGCTCTCATCCCTGATCTCGTTGCTAACTTCGAAGACGACCAGAACAATGGCTCGATGCGCATAGCTGTTGGCATTGACGCACGCAATCGCAGCCAAGACTTAGCGCGCTATAGCGAAATTTGCCGTCGCCTCGCGGTGATAAATATACAGCCGCAAGTGGTTTACTTAGACGCTCGTGAAGATGTGCTGCTAGCGCGCTTTAGCTCTACGCGCCGCCGCCATCCCTTAAGCTCCGATGCTCGCTCGCTGGAAGAAGCTATTGCTTATGAGCGCGTACTGCTTGACCCCCTAGCCTCACACGCAGCACTGCAACTCGACACCACGACCTTATCGGTGCATGACCTACGCGAAAGCCTGCGCCGGCGTTTTGCCGACGCCAGCACTATGCAGAATAATATTTTACTCACCTCATTTGGCTTTAAACACGGCGTACCACTCGATGCCGATCTCGTGTTTGATGTTCGCTGCCTACCCAACCCGCATTGGGAAATGACTTTGCGGCACTTAACCGGCCTAGACCTGCCCGTAGCAAAGTATTTGCAAGGAAAGCCTATTGTTGATGGCATGTTCAACGACATTTTTGCATTTATTAATAAGTGGTTACCGGAACTACAAGCCAATGATCGTAGCTATGTCACTGTCGCTATTGGCTGCACCGGCGGCCAACATCGCAGTGTTTATATGGTTGAACGACTGGCTCAAGCCTTGACAGCGACCCTAGGAAAACTCCAAGTTAGACATCGAGAGCTACATCGGCCAGGACCGCTTTAATGGCGAAACACGCAGCAGATATCGACATCGTTAATAGACTTGGCTTACATGCTCGGGCATCGGCCAAGCTCGTGGAAACCGCCTCGCGCTTTCAATCCTCTATACGTATTGGGCGTGGTGAGCGCTTAGTTGATGCACGCAGCATCATGGCATTGCTGATGTTAGGTGCTGGTCAGGGCAGCCGTTTACGCCTTGAAGTTGATGGCGATGACGCCGACTCGGCCTATAGAGCGGTAACAACACTCATCGCCGACAGGTTTGGCGAGGCAGAATAGGCTATCATCGCCGCTGCCATTGCTATCCCCTGCTGGAGCTCCGATGAGTTTGCGTAACCTGCCCGAAGAAGATGATGAATTTTTCATCAGTAGAGCCGATAAAAAACGTTCGGTCGATAGGTTACAAGCCTTAGGCGAGCGTCTCGCTGAGCTCAGTGATAGGCAACTCAAACAATTGCCTATCGATGACATGCTGCTGAAAGCATTTCTTGATATGAAGAAGATCAAGGCGAATGAAGCTTTGCGTCGCCATAAGCAATATATTGGCAAGCTCATGCGTCATGCCGATGAAGCAGCGCTTTTGGCTGCCATGCATCCATTGAAAAACCCTGCGCTGCAACGCCAGCTAGATCTGATTCAAGAGCGCCTAATACAACAGGGCGACGCCTATATTGGTGAGGTTTTGTCGCGGTTTCCTGCGGCCGATCGCCACACACTGCGTCAATATGTTCGCCAAGCTCAGCAGGAATTTACCAAGCTAAAAACAGCTAAGGACTCGGCTAATGCTAACGGCCAAGCCGACGTGGCAGCAGATGAGGCTGAGCAACCAACCCCAGCGCAGCATAGGCTTTGGCTGCACCTGCGTGAATTAGCCGCGATTAATAGCTAGTTTTTACGCACAGCGGCAGCAGCTAATCGAGGCGATGCGCTTCTACCGGCATCTGCTCACGCCAAGCTTGCTGCTGCTCGCAATCAAACTCTGCAATCACCAATGCTGGCTGCGAGGTCATCGTACGCTCAGCCAGCACCTGCCCCCATGCATCAATGATTTGGCTATGGCCCCACGTCTGCCTTGTGACACTGTGCTGCCCGCCCTGCCCCGCACCAATGAACATGCATTGATTTTCAATAGCGCGAGCACGCAGTAATACCTGCCAATGTGCCTCACCAGTCTTAGCAGTAAATGCAGCGGGCACGGCGAATATATCTGCACCTGCTTGGCGTAAGGCACGTGCCTGCTCGGGAAAGCGTAGGTCGTAGCATGTCAGCACACCCAACTGCCCCCACGGTGTTGCTAGCAGATTTATTTCAGTGCCAGGCTCATAGCGGGCGGATTCTCGATAAGCTCCTTGAGCATCGCCGACCTGAGCATCAAATAGATGTCGCTTGTCATAGCGGCCGACCAAGTTGCCTGAAGCGTCGAACAATAAGCAGGCGCTGCGCACACGGCCATTGGGCACGGCGCTGCCATCGGGGCGATAAGGTAGTGGCACAGTGCCCGCCAATAACCACAGGTCATTGGCGCGAGCTTGCTCAGCAAACCACGTTAGCCACTGGGCATGATGCTGCGCGGCCAGACCGGCGGCATCGGGGCCAAAAACTAAGCAGTTTTCTGGCAATACCAATAGGTCGACACCTTGCTCTCGAGCCGATGTCATACCGTCGGCAATAGCTCGCTGATTAGCAGAAATGTCGTCGCCGCTGCAAAGCTCAAGTGCTGCCACGCGCATAGTGCTTACTCCTGTGCCTTGCTCTCATTAGCAGAAGCGGCATTTGCGTCCTTAGCTTTAGCGCTAGACTTTAGCTCTTCTGGCTTCACGATAGCCTCATCATTGATGCGTAAGTCATCCCATGTGCCGGTCACGTGGTAACGAATCGACGTAAGCCGTGCGAGCTGCTTATCGAGTAATAAATCTGCTGCAACCAAAGCGCCGCCGACAATCGGGCCGGCTAGAAAGCCAGCAACGACAGGCAACGCACTGCTCACCGGAACATCCACACGCAAACGCTGGTCTACTTCGTGTGTGATCAGATTCACGCTGCCCCGCCCCTGCATGCTCACTGAAGGGCCATCAAGGTCTATATTGGCTGGCAAGAGCACGCCACGATTAAGCTCTCCGGCGAGTTTAATCTCATCAAAACTAAGGCCTTTGCGCGTGACATCGGAGAAGTCAAAACGTAATCGACGCATGAGATTGCTGGCGTTTACTAGGCCAAAAACGCGTGCCAGTGGGTTTATACGATCAATGCCGATTAAGCGTCCGGACTTAAAGTTCGCGCTAAATTTGCCATTTAGTTGTGCCAATGAGAAGTCGCTGGGGTCGCCGGGCCAAGCTAGCTCAGCATTAAGCTGGCCGCTGCGTGACTCCAAGCCACCGCTAAGGCCTAGCTGCGTAAATAGTGCCGCACTGGCGCGAGTATCGACCTGTCCCGACAGCTGAGTGCTAGCGCGTGGGCCTGTGCGCCAGCTCAACTTGCCATTGAAGTCTGCGTTGGGCTGGCTTAGGCGCAAGGGCTCGACCAACCAACCTGTGGCTTGCGGCTTAACACGAGCTTCCACATGCGTCGACGGCCATTTTGGCAAGGCCGATGGCTGTATATTATCGGCGGAAATAATCCAGTCTGCTTCTTCACGCACCAAGCTCAAGCGGACTGGGCCAAGATTTTCTTCGCCAGCCATCAGTGCCTTAGTTTGTAAGTTTAAGCGCTGAAATGTCGGCATCGCTTGCACTAGCTTTTGGCTCACCGATTTAGTCGGTGCCTTAGCTACAAATGCACGCCAATCATTGAGCTGCAAGTTATCAACACTCGCCTCAATGCCAATGCCCGCGCGCTCATTCCATGCCAAACCTGGCAGCCCAACACGCACCAGTAATTGCTTGAGCTGTTTATTTCGCCAGGTTAAGCCAACTTGAGCCATGCCATCGATGGTCGCTCGCGCCAACTGCTTGCCTGGGCCGAGTTTACCTTGATAAACCAATTCCGCGGCCTGAGAAGCCGGTTTAGCCAATGGTGCAGGAAGCTTAATCGCCATACCCTTCAAGTTACTACTGATACGCAGGCCCACTGCTCCCGCGTGCGAAATAGGAATGTCGACATTAACCAGTGCCGATGTACGGCCATCGATATAGGCTGTTAAATCAGTACCTAGCCAGCGACTAAGCGATACAGCAGTAATGGGCGCGTTAACTTTTATCGCCTGCGAGCGCCACTGGCTACCACGCTTATCGCCTGATAACTCCACTTGTGCGGCCTCGTTCCAGAGTTTGCCGGCGAGCTGCCCATTTAGGCCTGCACTTTCATCAAACGTTATTGCGCCGCTAACATTTGTCAGCTGCACGGGGCTATCGGCCAAGCCCACTTCGGCTTGCTCTACCGTGGCGCTAACCTTGACTAAAGGCTGATGCGTGGCGAAGGGAATCGTCAGCTGCAAATTAGCTTTTGCAGGACCGCGCATGAGCAGCAGGTTAGCAACTTCGGCGGTCTTTGTTTTCAGCGGCGACTCAGCCAATAAGCGGTCGAGATCACTTAAATCCAAAGCCAAATCGGCATCGACACTTAATACGGGCTTATGTAGTTCAGGAATGCTCGCCACGGCGCGTGAAATAGTGCCATCCATCACGCGGCCAGCATTAACGCTAACGCTTAGGTCACGACCGCGAATATCCACTTGGCCATTCAGCTGGCTCAATGCAGGCCAGCCCGGCACATAGTCAAGCGAGGCATTGGCCAGCTTTAATGACATATCGAGTTGGCCGGCGTCGGGGCTATCGTGGCGCAGTGCACCGCTATAGGCGAACGTGCCACTAGGAACTTGGCCGGCCGCTAATGCGCTTCGCAGCCAAGCCAATGTGTGATCTCCGGCAGAATGCCACGGCACATAGCGCCAAGCGCTAGCGACCTGACCATCATAAAGCCCAGCTAATAAGTCTAGGCGGCCGGCACCGGGATCTTTA
Organism: Paraperlucidibaca sp.; assembly: GCF_982810325.1. Lineage (NCBI taxonomy): Bacteria > Pseudomonadati > Pseudomonadota > Gammaproteobacteria > Moraxellales > Moraxellaceae > Paraperlucidibaca > Paraperlucidibaca sp. Next base: position 168,501 of record NZ_CEYEMI010000001.1, on the reverse strand, counting down.
ATCGGCAGCTGCAGCGCTAGCTGTACGCGCGCTTTGGCATCGGCGTTGTCCAGCGCGAGCACGCCAGTATCGATATGCCATTGATCTTGTTGGCGATACCAACGCACACCGCCGCGCAGCATATTGGCAGCAATGGGCTCGCGAAATACTTCTGGCGCATTAATAGAGGCGCGGCGTGTATCCAAATAGGCTAAGCCTTGGTCTGCGCTAGCCTGCAGCCAGCCTGCCATATTGCTCACGCCTGGCAAGGCTTTATAGGCTTGCCAGCTCAGGGCTTTGAACTCGGCATTGGCAGTGCTGAGCGCCCACTGCTCATCACGGCGTACGGCTTGAATATGCACACGCGGCAGATAGCCCGTGGGGTTTAGCTTCTGCAGCATGGGCGCAAGTGACGCAGGGATCAGCTCCTCGCGCTTCACTAGCGTATAAGCATCGGCAAGCGATAAGCCTGCCAGGGCGACATTCAATGCGTCAGGCTGCCAGGCTAGATGGCCACGCTGCATAGGAATCGCTAAGCCATCAAGCTTGCCTTGGATATTGCTAAAGGCTAGATGGCCACGAGCAAGCTCGCCTTGCACCATAAAAACGCCATGCAAATCACTCAGCACATAAGATTTAGCATCGGGCCAGCGAGCTCGCATAGAAACATTTTTCACGGAGACTGTGGCTTGCTCAGGCTTATCGCCCTGACCAGATAGCCATAGTTCTCCGTGGCCTTCCTGCAAATCAAGCTGCCAGCCCTCGGGCAATAAAGCCACCCATGGCTGCCAATCGCTCAAGTTTTGAATATTTAAATACAGCTGCCAAGGTACGGTTTGCCAAGCCAATGGGTCGCCTTCGAGGCGAATAATACCGCGCTGGATATCGCTTTTATCCTGCAGCTTAAACTGCACTTGTGCACGATAGTCATCGCCGTGGCTGTATTGGCTGATGGTTAAGTCGTGTATGCCCTGCTTGATTTGATTCGGCGCCTGCCAAGCCAAAGCGCTATTGCTCAGTGCGATACTAGGTTGCGCCACTAGCCAACGCAGACTTTCACGTGCGCGCTCAGGATGCGATGAGCCAAGCCCACTGAGCTCTAAAATACGAATGCCGCCTTCAGGGTTAGGCGCAAGCGTCAGTGATAAGCCATCGATTTCAGTCCGCAAGCGCGGCGATAAATCACGCAGTGTCGCCCACCAATCTGGCTCAGTGCTCAAGCCTGGAATAGTCAGCAAAGTATCTGTCGGTGCACTAGGGTCGGCCAACGCAATATTAGTGGCTATCAGTCGTGGCGTAAGGCCATGCCAGCTCGCGCTGACACTGCCTAAGCGAATCGACAGCCCTGTTTTTTCAGATAATAAGCGCTCAATGGCCGGCTTTTGCTCGCTCACCAGCGGGACCAGTTCGCGCCCCAAACCGACCACCACGGCGAGAGGAATTAGCACCAAGGCCATCAGCCATAAGACGCTATGAAAACTGCGATTAACCGCGCTGCGCGCTGAGCTCATCAGTGAACTCGCTTAGAGCAAAACCACATCGTATTGCTCCTGACTGTAACTAGTCTCTACTTGAATGCGTATTGGCTTGCCAATAAACGCTTCCAAGTCAGCTACGGCTGACGACTCTTCACCCAATAGACGATCTATTACGCGCTGGCTGGCAACTATCGAATAGCCATTGGCAGCATCATACGCGCGCGCTTCACGCAATAACTCACGGAAGATTTCAAAACAGACAGTTTCGGCAGTTTTCACTGTGCCACGACCAGCGCAACTGGGACAGCTTTCACACAAAATATGCTCGAGCGAGTCGCGTGTGCGCTTACGCGTCATCTCCACCAAACCTAGCGATGACACCTGTGTGATATGTGTTTTAGCATGGTCTCTAGCGAGCATTTTCTCCAACGAACGCAGCACTTGCGCGCGATGCTCATCTTCCTGCATATCGATAAAATCGAGGATGATGATACCGCCTAAGTTGCGCAATCTAAGTTGCCGAGCAATCGCGTGCGTGGCTTCAAGATTAGTTTTGAACACCGTGTCTTCTAGGTTACGCGTGCCAACATAGGAGCCAGTATTGACGTCGACCGTACTCATCGCCTCGGTCTGATCGATAATCAAATAGCCGCCAGACTTTAAATGAACCTTGCGCTCCAAGGCCTTCTGCAAATCATCTTCGACATTGTAAAGATCAAATAACGGGCGCTCACCTTGATAATGCTCAATTCGCGCCTCACAACCTGGGACGAACTCACGGGCAAAGATCAATGCACGCTGAAAAGTTTCGCGCGAATCGATGAATATTTTTTGCACTTCAGGGCCAACTAAGTCACGCAAAGTACGCAACGCCAAAGGCAGCTCTTCGCTGATACAGGCCGGCCCAGAAACCACTAAAGTTTGCTGTTGAATATGCCGCCAGAGCTTGAGCAAAAACGCCATGTCGTGACGCAGCTCAGCAGCATCTACTCCTTCAGCCACCGTGCGGACAATAAAGCCGCCACCGAGCTCGGCGGCCATCTCTTCAGACAAACCGCGCACCATGGTCTTTAGGCGATCACGCTCAGGCTCATCGTCGATTTTTTGCGAAATACCAAGCTGATCGCTATATGGCATATAAACCAAATAGCGCGCGGGAATAGACAGATCCATGGTCAGGCGTGCGCCTTTACTACCCATCATGTCTTTCATCACTTGCACAGTGATGCTTTGGCCTTCGTGTAAGGCAGAAATGGTTTCAGGCCGCTCGCGATCGGCGCCTAGGCGCACTTCATTGACATGGATAAAGCCGGTGCGGCTTAAGCCAATTTCAATAAATGCCGCTTGCATGCCCGGCAGCACGCGTACGACTTTGCCGCGATAAATATTACCAACATGGCCGCGATGCGCAGCACGCTCGATATAAAGCTCTTGCACGACGCCATTTTCGATCAAGGCGACCCGTGACTCCATCGGCGTCACATTAATCAAAACCTCATCGGTATTGGGGCCGCGCATGACCATGTTTTATTCCCAGAGTGGATAATTAGCGCGTCGCAATAAAGCGACAGTCTCCGCTAAAGGTAGGCCGACGACATTAGTATAGCTGCCGTGCAAAGACTTCACATATTGTGCGGCTCGGCCCTGAACGGCGTAGGCACCGGCTTTGTCTTTTGGCTCATCGCTATTCCAATAGGCCAATTGATCAGCTTCAGGAATAAGTAAAAACTCGACCCGAGTACTTACTACCTCAACCTCGATATGATCGCCATGTATGACCGCTATGCCGGTATAAACACAATGATCAGGTGATGGCAGCAGAGCCCAAATACGCTGTGCATCGGCAAATGAAGTTGGCTTGCCAAGTATCTGCCCACCCGCTACCACGGTTGTATCGGCAGCGACAACCCAGGCCTCAGCATCGTCTGCTCGCGTTTGCCCAGCCTGCGCTTTGGCTAAGGCTAAGCGCCGCACATAAGCCTCAGGTGCCTCACCCTCAAGCACTGACTCATCGACATCCACCGGCAACACGGCTGGCATTAAGTGTATCTGACGCAGCAACGCCAAGCGCCTAGGCGACGAAGAGGCCAACAATAAACGCGGCGAACGACTCATGTACGCTGACTCCAACGTTTAAGCAGTAATAAAATAGTGGGCCACATCATGGCGCTGGACAGAACCGGCAAGAAAAAGATCGTCGGGTCTGGCATCAGATTTTGCAGCGTTAACAAGACGAAATGTATTACTCGGCTAACCAAGATAAGGCTAAGAACCAATAATGTCGTTTGGCGCACTGAAAATATCCCAGACCAACGCTGAGTCGCGCGCGCCAGCTGAATCACAACTACTGAAGATAGACCATAAAAGCCCAGCGGCGTAGCCAACAGCACATCTAAAATGACGCCTAAAATCAACGCTATCCAAATCCCAACCCATTGCGGCGCATGCATACCCCAAAAGATCAAAATCAAAGTCAGCCACTCTGGGCGCCAAGGATTTAGCTCTGAGGACAAAGGCAAAATGCTGAGTAATAGCGCGGCTATAACGCTAAGCAAAATCCCAAGAAAGGGATTATGGTGACGGGGCATTAGTCACCTCGGTAGATGGGCTTGCTGCCGAAGCAGGCAGCACAGCGGGCGGTGCGTCACTAGGTGCTGGCACCGCTTTCATTTTTTCCGGCCGAATCAAATATTGAGCACCTACAGGCTTCTCAAATAAGGCCAAAACATAACGACTGCGATCTAGCGCCGCCACTGGTGACGCTGTAATACGCAAAAACTGGTCATCAGCTTGGCGATGAATCGCCGTTACTTTTGCGACTGGATATCCTTCTGGAAAATCCAGGCCAAGCCCTGATGTCACCAACAAGTCGCCGACGGCAATATCAGATTTCTCAGGAACGTATTGCAGCCTAAGCTCAGTGCGATTACCCGTGCCCGATAAAATTGCGCGAATACCATTACGGTTGATTCGCACTGGCACTGAGTGCGAGCGATCAGTGATAAGCATGATGCGCGATGTGGTTTTACCCGACTGAATGACTCGGCCAAAAATACCTAACGAGTCCAAAACCGGCTGGCCTTCATATAAACCTTGGCCATGCCCACGATTAATGATCAGTACATGACGGTCTGGGTCTGGGTCCACACCGATGATCTCACTAATCAGCACGCGACTATTGAGCACGCTGGCGGCGTCATGCAGATCACGCAGGCGCGCATTGTCGCTCGCTAAAAAGGAGAGCTTTTGTACCTGCGAACGCAGCAATAAATTCTCTTGGCGCAACTGTTCGTTTTCAGACTGCAATTGCAGGCCAAAACGTAAGTTATTGGAAAGCTCTTCGATGCTTTGACTGGGCCAAGCTAAGCCATAAAACAGCGGCTCGACAGCCTCATAAAAGCTGTCGCGCATAGGCTGTAGAGGGCTTGGGCGTTGGGCATCAACAAAGAGCAAAGCGATCGCACAAGACGCCGCGAGGATGAAGCTCATCCCATCGCGACGGTTGCGGACAAACAGGCCGTTACTAATAGCTCACCCCGCTAGGGCGTCAGTCTTGAAACAACATGTCGTAGGCGATGTTGTCGATGAATTCCAACGCACGGCCGCCGCCACGCGCGACGCAGGTCAGCGGATCTTCGGCAACGATAACTGGCAGGCCAGTTTCCTTCGCCATGAGTTTGTCGAGATCACGCAGCAATGCGCCACCGCCGGTCAACACCATGCCACGCTCAGCAATATCGGCTGATAGCTCGGCTGGCGTTTGTTCCAACGCGCTTTTAATAGCGGTGATAATGCCGGTGAGCGGATCTTGGATAGCGCCCAAGATTTCATCGGAGTTCAAAGTGAATGTGCGTGGCACACCTTCGGCAAGGTTACGACCGCGCACTTCGATTTCACGCAGTTCACCACCAGGGAAAGCCGTACCAATTTCTTGCTTGATGCGCTCAGCGGTGGCATCGCCAATTAGGCAGCCATGTTGGCGACGCACATAAGACACGATGCAATCGTCGAGCAGGTCGCCGCCGATACGTACGGAGTCGGAATAAACCGAGCCCGATAGCGAGATCACCGCGATTTCTGTGGTGCCACCACCAATATCGACAACCATCGAACCACAGGCTTGCTCAATTGGCAGACCGGCGCCAATGGCTGCGGCCATGGGTTCTTCAATCAAACGCACTTCGCGAGCACCAGCACCAAGTACTGACTCGCGAATAGCACGACGCTCAACCAAGGTTGATTTGCATGGTACGCAAACCAAGACGCGTGGGCGTGGCGGCATAAAGCCAGACTCATGCACGCGCTTGATGAAGTACTGCAGCATTTTTTCAGTAACTTCGAAGTCGGCAATCACGCCATCTTTCAAGGGACGAATCGCAGAAATATTGCCTGGTGTGCGACCCAACATGCGCTTCGCATCGGTGCCGACAGCGGCAACCGTTTTGGTCACACCGGTGGTGCGAATGGCAACAACCGATGGCTCATCGAGCACGATACCGCGCTCAGGGATATAGATCAGTGTGTTTGCCGTGCCTAAGTCAATCGCGAGGTCGGCCGAAAACAGGCCGAGAAGTCGTTTAAACAACATTGGGTTACCTAAAAGATGATGGCATGGCCACTTATCAAAGTAGCAATGCAGTTGAGCGGCTGCCAAGAATCAGCACTTGGTCTACAATGCTGCAAGAGTAAACAAACTGCGACTTTTGGACAAGTTGTGACTGTGATAACTTTGATCGATTCCTCGCATTTTTTTGAGCCGACTTACGCGCTCAGCACGGAGCAAAAGCCCCTATGGCACTAACACCAGAGCAAGTGGGCCGTATTGCCCATTTGGCACGTCTGCAATTACCGCAAGATGAGCAACAGCGCGTCACCGACAGCTTAAACACCATCCTCGGCCTCATTGATCAGCTGCAAGCGGTTGATACGCAAGGCATTGCGCCGATGGCTCACCCCGTTGATGCCACCCAAGCCTTACGCGCTGATGTCGCCACTGAGCCAAATCGTCGCGACGATTATCAGGCGATTGCCCCTGCTGTGGCCGATAGCTGCTACCTCGTTCCTCGTGTGGTTGAGTAAATCATGAGTTTGCATACGCTTTCTTTAAGCGCACTGGCCGATGGCTTGGCGCAAAAAAAATTCTCCAGTGTTGAGCTAACCCAGCACTTTCTCGATCGCATCGCACGCTTTGATAACGCTGCCGATGGTGGTTTGAATAGCTTTATTACGGTTACGCCGGAATTAGCGCTGGCCCAAGCTGCTGCCGCCGACACTCGTTTGGCTAGCGGCGCTGCCCATGCACTGACCGGTCTGCCGCTGGCGCAGAAGGATATTTTCTGCAGCCAAGGCGTGCGCACTAGCTGCGGCTCGAAGATGCTCGACAGCTTTATTTCGCCCTATAACGCCGAAGTCATCACTCGCTGCAATGACGCCGGCCTCATCATGTTGGGTAAAACCAATATGGATGAATTCGCCATGGGCTCATCGAACGAAACTTCGTTTTATGGTGCCGTAAAAAACCCGTGGGATACTTCGCGTGTGCCTGGTGGCTCCTCAGGTGGTTCTGCAGCGGCCGTTGCTGCTCGTCTAGCGCCTGCCGCCACTGGCACCGACACCGGCGGCTCGATTCGCCAACCTGCGGCGCTCTGCAACCTCACTGGCCTAAAACCCAGCTACGGTCGCATTTCGCGCTGGGGCATGATCGCTTTCGCCTCCAGCCTCGACCAAGCCGGCCCAATGACGCAAAGCGCCGAAGACGCCGCGCTATTGCTACAAGTCATGGCTGGTCATGACGCTAAAGATTCAACATCAATCGATCATCCCGTACCTAACTATCGCGCCGGCCTTAATGACTCGTTAAGTGGCTTACGAATTGGTTTGCCCAAACAGTTTTTTGGCGAAGGCTTAAGTTCTGAAATCGCTACACTCATCGATGCCTCCATCGCCGAGTTAAAAAAGCTAGGTGCTGAATTCGTCGAAGTCGATCTGCCCAATAGCGGTCTATCGGTGCCTGCGTATTACGTCATTGCACCTGCCGAATGTTCATCGAACCTGTCACGCTTTGATGGCGTGCGCTTTGGCCATCGCTGCGAAAACCCCAGCGACCTCGAAGACCTCTACAAGCGCTCGCGCGCTGAAGGTTTTGGCGAGGAAGTTCGCCGCCGCGTGATGATCGGCACTTACGCCCTCTCCGCTGGCTATTACGACGCTTACTATTTGCAGGCTCAGCGCGTGCGCCGCCTGATTAAGCAAGATTTCGATCAAGCCTTTACACAGTGCGACGTGATTTTAGGCCCTACCGCGCCTGAAACAGCGTTTGCTTTGGGCGCGAAAAAAACCGATCCGGTATCGATGTATTTGCAAGACATCTACACCATCGCCACTAACTTGGCTGGCTTGCCAGGCATGAGCATTCCTGCTGGCTTTAGTGACGGCTTGCCGGTCGGCCTGCAGCTCATCGGCCCGTATTGGAGCGAAGCTAAGCTGCTCAATGTTGCGCATCGTTATCAGGGCGTGACCGATTGGCACACACGCTTACCCGCGGCATTTGCCTAAAGATTTGAAGGATAAAACACGATGACTTGGGAAGTTGTGATTGGCCTGGAAGTACACGTTCAGCTCAACACCGAATCGAAAATTTTCTCCGGCAGCGCCACCAGCTTTGGTGCCGAGCCGAATGCTCACGCGAGCCTAATTGACCTCGGCATGCCCGGCGTATTACCTGTGCTTAACGAAGGAGTGGTGCGTCGCGCCATTTGCTTTGGTTTAGGCATCGATGCCGAAATCAGTCAGCGCTCAGTGTTTGCGCGCAAAAACTATTTCTACCCCGACTTGCCTAAGGGCTATCAAATCTCGCAAATGGATCACCCCATTGTCGGCAAAGGTCATATCGACATCACGCTCGATGACGGCACGGTAAAGCGCGTCGGCATCACCCGTGCGCATTTGGAAGAAGACGCTGGCAAGTCATTGCATGAGAACTTCTCAGGTATGACCGGCATCGATTTAAACCGTGCTGGCACGCCTCTACTAGAAATAGTTTCTGAACCAGAGATGTGCTCAGCGAAAGAGGCCGTGGCCTACGCCAAAGCCATCCATGCCTTGATTCGCTACCTCGATATTTCCGATGGCAATATGGCCGAAGGCTCGATGCGCTGCGATTGCAACGTCTCTATTAATCGCCCTGGCCAGCCCATGGGCACGCGTCGCGAAATCAAAAACGTGAACTCGTTTAAGTTCATTGAGAAGGCCATTGATAGCGAAATTAATTGGCAGATCGATGAGCTAGAGTCAGGCCGCAGTATTCATCAGGCTACCGTGCTTTACGACGTCGCCAAAAATGAAACGCGCGCCATGCGTAGCAAAGAAGAAGCCAATGATTACCGCTACTTCCCCGACCCTGACTTGCTGCCCGTGGTCATCGACGACGCCACCTTAGAAGCCATTCGCGCCAGCTTGCCTGAGTTGCCGGCGGCCAAGCGGGCTCGCTTTGAAAGCGAAATGGAACTCTCTGCTTATGATGCGCATGTGCTCACTGCCAGCCGGGACTTAGCCGACTTTTTCGAAGCCACAGTAACTACAGCCGGCGGCGTAACAGCGGCAAAACCAGCTGCGAACTGGGTCACCGGCGAGCTATTGGCCGCATTAAATAAAGCTGAGCTAGACATTGCGCAATCACCGATCAGTCCTGCCCAGCTCGGCGGCCTGCTGCTGCGCATCAGCGACAACACTATTTCCGGCAAAATTGCTAAGCAGGTATTTGCTTCGCTGTTTGCTGGCGATGGCACGAGTGCCGACGAGATCATCGAGCGCGATGGCCTCAAGCAAGAAACCGACACTGGCGCTATCGAAGCCTTAATCGCGCAAATCATTGCCGACAATGCTGCACAAGTTGAGCAATACCGCGCCAGCGACGAAAACAAACAGGCCAAGCTTTTTGGCTTCTTCGTCGGCCAAGCCATGAAAGCATCACGTGGCAAAGCCAATCCAGCCGTGCTCAATGAGCTGCTCAAACGCAAGTTACACGAAGCATGACGACACCCTGGTTTCACGTTGAACAAGGCCAAGGAAGGCCACTACTATTGCTTCACGGCATTGGCATGAGTCATGCCGCGTGGCAGCCCGTTATGTCTTTGCTTGCACGTGAGCGCCGCGTCATTGCGGTGGATATTGCAGGCTTTGGTCAAACGCCAGCGCTAGTTGGCCCTGTCACTGAGGACGCATTGGTCGATGGCCTCAAGCAAACTTTGCTTAGCCTAGGCATCGATGAACCAGTGGATATTGCCGGCAACTCCATGGGCGGTTGGCTCGCGCTAGCGGCAGCAACTCATGGTCTAGCGCGAAGTATGGTGGCTATCTCACCAGCAGGTCTAGCTAGCTCGGACAATACCCCTCGGCATATTCGTCCCATATTTGATTCTGCTCGCATGATGGCTAAGCGCTTTCCACGCGTATCTGAGCGCTTGGTTAAAATTGCCCCTGTGCGTAGTGCATTTCTAGCCATCCCTATGTCGATTCGTGGCTATAAAATCCCAGCAGATGCAGCTATCCGCTCGTTACAAGATTTTGCCCATGCGCCAGGCTTTGATGCCACATACGATGCTATCGACTTGGTTCATGGCATGAATGAGCTAACCATTCCGATCACAGTAGCCTTTGGCCGCTTAGATCTTTTGCTCACTAGCGCACTCCAGCGGCGCGAAGCCTTGCCCGCTCATGCAACTTGGCTCAAGCCATGGAGCTGGGGCCATGTCCCTATGTGGGATGACCCCGAAGGGGTAGCTAGGTTAATTTTGACCGGCAATAAAAGCTAAGCACAACAAAAAGCCCGCATTAGCGGGCTTTTTGCTATCTAGGGATACCCAAATTAATGAGCAACAGCCGAAGTTGCACCGCGTGGAATCCGTACACTTTCCACCAAGTCTTGGATTTCCTGTGATGGGGCCGGTGTTATGCTCGACACGGCATAAGCCACAGCGAAGTTGATCAGCGCACCAATGACACCGAAGCCCGATGGTGAAACACCAAAGAACCAACCATCCAAGGTGTCTGGGTACATATTGGTGCCTGACATAAAGAACCAGCCTTTAAATAAGAAGATGTAGATCACCGTACTTAGTAGGCCTGCCAACATGCCGGCAATCGCACCCTCTTTATTCATGCGCTTACTGAAAATACCCATCATCAGCACAGGAAATAGAGAGGCCGCCGCTAAGCCGAAGGCCAATGCCACCACCTCCGCAGCAAAGCCGGGCGGATTAAGCCCCAAGTAGCCGGCCACAATGATGGCACCGACCATACTGATTCGACTGGCACGCAACTCGCTCTTATCGCTGATTTTCGGCATAAACACGCCCTTTAGCAAATCATGCGAAATCGCCGAAGCGATCGCAAGCAGCAAGCCAGCCGCTGTCGACAACGCCGCCGCCAGACCACCCGCTGCAACTAGCGCAATTACCCAGTTCGGTAGCTTCGCAATCTCCGGGTTAGCTAGCACCATGATGTCTTTATCAATGGTGACCTCATTACCTTTCCAGCCTGCAGCCTCTGCTGTGGCGGCGAACTCAGGGTTCTTGTCGTTGTAATACTGCACACGACCATCGCCATTTTTATCTTCAAAGCTCAGCAGACCTGTTTTCTCCCACGATCTCATCCAGTCTGGGCGGTCTTCTAACACCATATTTCCGGTTGGGCTTCCGACTTCGCCTGGCTGAATAGTTTTCACCAAGTTATAGATTGCCATCGCGCCAACTGCTGGTGCTGTGGTGTAGAGAATGGCGATAAACACTAAGGCCCAACCCGCTGAGCGGCGTGCATCGCGCACTTTCGGTACGGTGAAAAAGCGCACAATTACGTGAGGCAGACCGGCAGTACCGATCATCAGTGACATGGTAAGCAGAAAGACGTTAAGTGTGGTCGCCGAACCCATGCCGGTGTATTGCGCAAACCCAAGGTCTTGAACAATATTATCAACAGCCTGTAGCAAGAACACATTGTCGCTGCCTTGCAAGGTAGCGCCTAAACCAATCTGCGGGATAGCCCAACCGGTTAATTGCAGAGAGATGAATATGGCAGGAACGGTGTAGGCAAAAATCAGCACGACGTATTGCGCGATTTGCGTATAGGTAATGCCTTTCATGCCGCCTAATACGGAATAGCTAAAGACCACGGCCATGCCGATATAGAGGCCGGTTTCAATGTCGACTTCGAGGAATCGCGAAAATGCGACACCAGCGCCGCGCATCTGACCGATTACATAGGTTAGTGAAATCACCAACAAGCACACCACCGCAACGATACGTGCCGTTTGCGAATAGAAGCGATCGCCAATGAAGGTAGGCACAGTGAATTTACCGAACTTGCGCAGGTATGGCGCGAGTAGCAGGGCCATCAACACATAACCGCCAGTCCAGCCCATCAGATAGGCCGAGCCGCTATAGCCCGAGAACGAGATGATGCCAGCCATCGAAATAAATGACGCGGCACTCATCCAGTCAGCGGCAGTTGCCATACCGTTTGCGATGGGGTGAATGCCGCCGCCGGCGACGTAATACTCGCTAGTTGAGCCGGCGCGTGCCCACAGCGCAATACCGAAATAGAGCGCGAAAGAGGAGCCGACAGCGAGATAAATCCAGGTTTGAGTATCCATTTATTAGCTCCGATTAATCTTCATGAACGTCAAATTTACGATCAAGCGAATTCATCTTTGCTGCATAAACGAAAATCAAAATCACAAAAGTAAAAATAGAGCCTTGCTGGGCAAACCAGAAGCCTAATTTGAAACCGCCAAGATGGATTTGATTGAGGGCATCAACAAACAGAATGCCAAAACCAAAGGACACGACAAACCACACCACAAGCAAACTAAGTAGGAGCCTTAGGTTGGCTTGCCAATAGGCTTTCGCCTGAGAGTTATTGGAACTCGCCATTTGTTTTTCTCCGATACGAAGGCAAAATGCCTGATATCGACTCTAACGATCTGTCCTGATTCGGGAATCAGGACTTTGGTCGTAAGAAAACAAATGGTGGAGTCAGGTTTAGCGGCGGCGATTGCCTGTGTGAGATGAGCCACCGCCTGGGCGAGGCTTACGTGGTGCGGGTTGAGCGCCAGAGGCACCATGCACTACATTCACTTTTGGTATTTCAGCGAGTAGCTCAGCAGGTGGATACAGGCACTCCAACTTTCGTCCAATAGCGGCTTCAAGTTCGGGAATTAAGTGGCCATCATCTTCACAAGCAAAGCTGATGCTAGTGCCACTAGCGCCGGCACGACCGGTACGACCAATGCGGTGCACATAGTCATCGGGCTGCTCGGGCAAGGTGAAATTCACTACATGACTGACGCCATCGATATGAATGCCACGGCCTGCCACATCAGTAGCGACTAGCACTTTGATTTTGCCTTCGCGGAAATTCTCTAGCGTTTTCACACGCTTTTCCTGCGGCACATCGCCAGAGAGCAAGGCGCAGGAAATATCATGCGCCTTCAACACATCCGTTAAACGGCGCGTTTGATCGCGGCGATTGGCGAAGACCATGACGCGATCCAAGGATTGTGTGGTGATGAGGTTGTAGAGCAGCGCTACTTTTTCATCGGCAGTGACGATATAGACCTTTTGCTCAATATTTGCGGTTGCGGCGGACTCAGGCTCTATCTCGATGGTGACTGGATAGAACGTCCATTGCGCCGCTAAATTAAGCACATCTTTCGTAAAAGTTGCCGAGAACATTAGCGTTTGGCGATGCGATTTCGGTGGTGTCAGGCGAACAATACGCTTCACATCAGGGATAAATCCCATGTCGAGCATACGATCAGCTTCATCAATTACGAGCAGTTCGACTTGGTCGAGGAATAGCTCCTGCTTATTAGCGAAATCGATGAGGCGTCCAGGTGTTGCCACCACGATATCCACGGGAGCACTGCTCAATTGACGACGCTGCTTCTCGTAGTCCATGCCACCAACTAGTGTCACTACATTAAGATTGGCGTACTTACCCAAATCTTCTGCGTCGCGAGCAATCTGCAATGCCAGCTCACGAGTTGGTGCTAATACCAAAGCTCGTGGCTCGCCTAAGCAACGCTCAGGACTAGGAGGATTTTTCAGGAAATCGGCAATGACCGTCAGCAAGAATGCCGCAGTCTTACCAGTGCCGGTTTGTGCGCGGCCAATAGCATCGTGACCGGCCAATGTGAAGCGCAGAACACGGCCTTGAATTGGCGTGCACTGAGAGAAGCCAAGATCATCTACCGCGCGCAATATTTCATTGGGCAGCGCTAGATCACGAAATAACACGGGCGCTGCGGGCTCAGCCCCAGGCGTTGCGTCGGAGGCTGAGTCCAGCGCTACCGTAGCAGCTGCCGCACTCGCCTGTTCTGCAGTTATGTCATTTGTCATGCTCAAATCATCTGCACATCATCAGCCTGCAAGCCCTTGTCACCGCGCTTAAGGTAGAAATCGACGCGCTGGCCTTCACGCAATGTGCGATGGCCTTCGCCACGAATCGCGCGGTAATGCACAAAAATATCTTCGCCCATGTCGCGGGTAATAAAGCCGAAGCCTTTATTGGCGTTAAACCACTTCACTTCACCTTGCTCGCGCGGGCCTTTCACACGAATGGTGCGGGCTGGCAAACTCAGTGCAAGTAAAATAAGGGCTGGCAAGGCAAACAAAATGATTGACGGCAATAAGCTCATCAGCGACGCACTGCCAGCAACCATGCTGAAAATAGCAACGGCAGCAGAGCCTGTGGCCATGATGCTTAATGAGAGACGAACGGTACGGCAGCGCTTTAAATTACGCGCACACCAGAAAAACAGAGGAGCCATACCAATATCGATGGTGCCCAATAGACGAACAGCAAATTCGGCATTCGCGGCAGGATCAACAAAGGCTAGCGGGAATAGTTTGAGCCAAAGACTTGGCAGGATAAGCATGAACAGGCCATTGAGGGCGAAACCCAGACCTAAAGCAGAATAAATCAATGCAACAGTTTGTTTGCTACGCATAACGGGTACTCTCGACGCGGCTATCACCTGGTTGGGCATCGGGCCAACGAGATACCAATACCAAAGCCGAGCACGTCAGGAAATAAAACCCGGCTCCCGATGCAGTAACTAAAGAAAATTTAAAATGGCGGGGAATGATAAAAAACCCGCACTAGATATGATTGCGGGCCCGAAGGCCCGCTCTCACAAACAGTATCAGTCTAGCGGCAAAACGTCTTCGGCTTGGAAGCCTTTTTGACCTTTAACTACGCTGAATTCAACTTTTTGGCCATCACGTAATGAACGGTGACCATCGCCACGGATAGCGCGGAAGTGAACAAACACGTCCTCACCAGCCTGACGTTGAATAAAACCAAAACCTTTGGCATCGTTGAACCATTTCACGGTGCCTTCTTCACGTTGCGACATAATCAACCTCAAATAACGCTGTATCGGATGGCCGTGGTGCTGCCATCAAACCTTGGCGCATATGGGTAAACAAAGCGTTACGAGGTGATGATGCCCACGGGCTAACTGATTAGACACGGATTGCACCCACATAGCAACAAGCAAGTATGATTTCTTTTGTCAGGATGGTGCTTTATCGGCATTAAGCCAGTGCCACGCTGATCATTCTGTCTAAAAGCAGGCCGCCAAACACACCCAACAAATAGACAATCGAGAATCCGAATGTCTTCATCGCCTGCCCTTCTTTGTCGTGATAACGCAGGCGCCAGGCCTCTCGCATAAAGCCAAGCCCGAAGACAACGGCCATCACTAGATATACCGGCCCCATCATGCCGATCAAATATGGCAGCAAGCTCACCAATAATAAAAGAATGGTGTAATACCAAACTAGCGACTTAGTCAGCTCGATGCCGTGCGTCACTGGCAGCATGGGAATGCCCGCATCGGCATATTCGTCGCGACGATGAATAGCCAACGCCCAAAAATGTGGCGGCGTCCAAACAAAGATCAATAACACTAATAGCCAAGCTTCGGCCGACATCTGCCCCGTGACTGCGGCCCAACCTAGCAACGGAGGCAGTGCGCCTGACAAGCCACCAATGACAATATTTTGCGGCGATGCGTGCTTTAGATAGCGCGTATATATACCGGCATAGCCAACCATGCCAAGCGCGGTTAGCCATGCGGTTAGCGGGTTTACCCAAACTGTTAGCAAAATCATCGATGCGGCAGCCAAAAATCCAGCCCAGGTCAAAGCCATCGTGGCAGTGACGCGCCCTTTCACTAAAGGGCGACTCTGGGTGCGCGCCATCATGGCGTCGTATTGCTGGTCAGCAAACTGGTTGATCACGGCAGCAGACGCCATGCCAGCCCAAAGACCAATAATCGCCGCTGTATATTGCCAAGCGCTCAACCACTCATGCGGCGCCAACACCATGCCAACTACGGCTGTGACCATCAGCATGGCGACCACGCGAGGTTTGGTTAAGGCCCAAAAATCGCGCCAGCTAGGGCGCATTGCCATTTCGGCGATATGAGTTGTCATGAGTAGCCTCCTAATCGTTTTTCGCGATGAATGGCATAGGCTAATGCCACCAGTAATTGCAGCAATATTGCCGCCCAAACGTTATGCGCAACTGCATTCCAGAGTGGCAGCCCAGCAACCACATTGACTATGCCTAAGCTAATTTGCACAAAGAGCCCAGCCCCAAGCAGCAGCGCAAAAAAGCGGTAGCGCGTGGCATGGGTGCGACGTATGAGCAAGCCTATCAGGCCAATGAATAGCGCCGTAATAGCGATAGCACCGATCCGATGAGTCGCATGAATGGTGATTTTCTCGGCAGGGCCTAAGTGTGGCGCAAACTCATACGACTGATCATCCTTATGAAACAGCTTAAAAGCCTCGGCTGGCGACCAAGCCTGCTGCCAACCCGTTTGGCAGATAGGCAGTTTGGTACAAACGGTGGCGGCATAATTTGACGCCGTCCATCCGCCTAATGCTATTTGGCAGACTAGCAATGCAATGGCTATGCCCACCCATGAACCAAGTCGCGATGCACCTCGATCGCCTGTGGGAGGAAAGGCGCCACGCACTCGCAACAGCAGCCAAAATAAGCCCGTCAATGTTGAAAAACCCAAGAGCAAATGCGCTGTGACTACGGGCGGATAAAGCTTTTCTGTGACGGTCAACGCGCCAAAAGCACCTTGCACGCAAACCAAAACTAATAGCGCTAGAGCATGCCGCCAGGGCATTGCGCCCTCTTCCCGACGACGCCAGCAATATGCCGCCAGCAACAAAATAACGAGGCCAATGCTGCTAGCAAAATACCGGTGAATAGTTTCCGGCCATGCCTTTGCCGGCTCCACCACGCTGCCCGGATAAAGTGCCTCAGCTCGCGCCAAGCTTTCCGGTGTTGATGGCACCGTTAAATGGCCGTAGCACGTTGGCCAATCGGGGCAGCCCAATCCAGCATCACGCAGACGAGTCCATGCCCCAAGCATAATGACGATGAGCGTAAGCACCACGGCAAATTGAACGCCGCGATATAGTCGTGGGTAGCGGACCTTAACCAATGCGAGATGCCTTTAAGAGTTTTAATAGGTCATCGAGTAGCTCTTGCGCGCGTAAAATTGCTGGGGCTTCTTCGCTTGGGATAGCGTAGCGCAACATCATCCAGCCCATAGGATCCATGATGTACCAACTGTCTTGAGTTAGCGCAGACCCACTCACGGTTGGCGTCACCCATTGCACAAAATCGGCGTTGCTTAACGACTCAGGCAACCATTCTGGCAAGACTTTCTGACCTTCAGCGGCAACTAGTAAAATGCCCATTCGCTCGCGTTCGCGACCTATGCTTTCATGCATTCTTGGCAATGCCTGAATGCTCTGCTGACAAGCGGCATTACAGCTTTCAGGCAAGGCATACACCACCCACCAGCGCGCATCGAGTGCAGGCGCATCGGCATTTTTGGTCTGCCAGCCATAGTTTGAACTGGCCAATGGCGGATTGATTAGCTCGCCTTTATTGGTCTGCCCACCACGAAACCAACTGCCGTCATAGGCTAACTGACCAACAATAATTGGCACAATAAAGGTGGCCAAAAAACCCAATAGCAACCAGCGATTTCGTCTCGCTACTGGCTTTTTTTGCTTACTCATACGCTTCCTAATCCTTTGCGCCAAAAGGCATACCAACAGCCACACCACGCCATTGCCAACGCTAACCATTGAAAGGCATAAGCACGATGACGATCTGGCCCAAATTGTTGCTTCTCTGTCGGCGACCAATCGCGCAAGTACGCACCTGGCACGGAAGCATCAAGCCTGAGCACCCATGGCACAATATTCATCTGCCAACGTGCCGCCCATGCTTCAGGCTCAATGCGCCCTACTCGCCAGACATTATTAAATAACTCAGGGCCGCCCAAAGTGATAAATGCCGATGGTTGGTGCACGACACCGTAGATCTCACCATTGATCGGCAAGCTTACTGGCAGAGCCGGACCACCATTTCGGTCGTTTGGCACCCAACCTAAATTGACAAAAACCGAGGACTGGCTCTCCTCAGGCTTAAAAAGCACCAATAGCTCAACGCCAGCGCGGCCAGCTCGCGGCTGATTATCTAAAGCAATTTTATACTCTGGCAAAAAACGCCCAATAATTCGCACTGGGTGGTTCACCATTGCATCTACTGAGGCACGCGTTTGCGACCAAGCAAGCTCTGCAGACTGACTGCCCTGAACTTGCTGCGCTAACCACACGGCTTTGTCTTCGCCTCGTTGATACTGCCAAAATGCTAAAGACAATAAGATGCCTGCAACACTAACAAGCAAAATCCAAGCCCATAGCGATGGTGGTTGCGGCGACGCAGCTACAGACAAAGTATGAACTCCTCGTATACTGCAAGCCTCATTACGCGGAGTAGATTCATGCTGACCAAAATTATTCTTCTCATCGCTTTAGGCTTAGTGGTTTGGCAACTTGCCTTGGCGCTACGTGCACTCTCACGCGGCCAACCTAGCGACCCCAAGCGCTTACTAGAAGCGCTGAAACGCCGCGTTATTCTGTCCATTATTATTGTCGTTGCGTTATTTGTGCTTGGCACTCTGGGCTACATCACGCCACATGCCATATAAGCACTGGCGCCTCGCCTAATGCGAGGCGCCAAGACCATCATTACAGCCAATACACCACAATAAAGAGGAATAACCACACCACATCAACAAAGTGCCAATACCAGGCCGTGGCTTCAAAGGCGAAATGGTTATCTGGAGTCAAGTGCCCTTTAATTGAGCGTATGGTCATCACGGTGAGCATGATGGTGCCGATAGTCACGTGTAAGCCGTGAAAGCCCGTGAGCATAAAGAAGGTAGAGCCATAAATGCCCGACTCCATTGTCAGCCCTAGCGCCGTATAGGCATGATGATATTCATAGACCTGACAGGCTAGGAATATCATGCCGAGCGCGGCGGTAATGGCGAGAAAGCCAACCTGACGTGCGCGATTACCTTCGAGTAATGCGTGATGTGCAACGGTTAGCGTTACGGAAGAAGTGAGCAGAATTACGGTGTTTAAAAATGGTAGACCCCACGGCCCCATAGCTGTCGTGGTTTGACCGCTAGGCATAGTAACTAGTGGCCATAGCGCCTGAAACTGCGGCCACAGTACCTCATGCGTCATCACACCTTTGCCTTCGCCTGCTAGCCACGGCACGCTGAGTGTGCGGGCGTAAAACAGAGCGCCAAAAAAAGCCGCGAAAAACATAATTTCAGAGAAAATAAACCACGTCATACCTTGGCGATAAGAACGATCCATTTGCAGTGAATTTTGATTACCTAAGCTTTCGCGCACCGTGTCGCGAAACCAGTAATACATCATGCCAAATACGCCTAGCAGTCCTAGCGGGAATAAGAAGTTGAAGGTTCCTTCATTCGCCACCAAGCCAGAGCCGCCTTTACTCTGAATCAAGTTGCCCGCACCAATCACTAAAATAAACAGAACAAATGACCCAACAATAGGCCAAGGGCTGCTAGCTGGCACAAAATACTGTTCTGGTCTTTGCCCAGCAGGGCTCTCTTGTGGCGATGTACTCATGTGTCACTCCTTTTACGAATACCCTCTGCGGGGTAAGGCTCTCAGCATGTTCTTATAAGGTTTTATCTGAATGACGATAAAAGCGATACGCCAAGGTGATGGTTTTAACGCTTTTAGGTAAGTCTGGATCAATGTAAAACACTACTGGCATTTCCACAGTTTGCCCGGCAGCCAAAGTTTGTTCTTGAAAACAAAAACACTCTGTTTTCTTTAAGTGGCTTGCGCCTAAGGCTGGGGATATTGATGGGATGGCACGACCAGTAACCGCCGTTCGCGCATTGTTAACAACATCAAATTTGACTGTATTAATCTGACCAGGATGTACTTCAATGGCATTTTTCTCACTCTTAAATTGCCAAGGCAGCCCAGCATCAACTGAGGTTAAAAACTCCACAGTAATGGTGCGATTTAAGTCGACTACTTCGCTCGCCACTGCAGCTGTCGTATTGGGCTTTCCATTAAGTCCTGTCAGCTCACAAAACGCGTCATAAAGTGGTGGCATCAAAAACACGGCAAACACAAACATGCCAACCACACTCAACAGTAGCAGGCGCAACTGTCGTTTCTGTGGGCTGGGCATGGTCATGTTATCTAGCGCTTACTTAATGATCGGTGGCGTTTCAAAGGTGTGATATGGCGCTGGGCTGGGCAGTGTCCACTCCAAGCCTTCTTGCGCTTCCCATGGGTTTGCGCTGGCTTTCGGTTGACGCTTGATAGTTAACAGCACGGCAATAAAGAAGAGCTGGCTGGCACCAAACCAGAAGCCGCCGATGGAGATCCAGAAGTTCAAATCGGCAAACTGCATGGAGTAGTCGGCATAACGGCGCGGCATGCCGGCGAGGCCAACAAAGTGCATGGGGAAGAACAGCAGGTTCACCGACAGCAGAGAGCTCCAAAAGTGCAGCTTGGCCAGTGTCGTGTTGAACATATGGCCGGACCATTTTGGCAGCCAATAATAGGCACCAGCAAAGATTGCAAACAATGAGCCAGTAACCAACACATAGTGAAAGTGAGCGACGACGAAGTAAGTATCTTGATACTGATAATCCGCCGGGGTGATTGCCAACATCAGACCGGAGAAACCACCAATGGTGAACAAAACCACGAAAGCCAGCGCAAACAGCATCGGCACTTCAAAGGTCATCGAGCCCTTCCACATAGTGGCGACCCAGTTAAACACTTTCACGCCTGTGGGCACCGAAATCAGCATGGTCATGTACATATAGAACAATGACCCAGCGAGCGGCAAACCGGTGGTGAACATGTGATGCGCCCAAACCACAAACGATAGCAACGCAATCGAAGCAGTGGCATAGACCATTGATGGGTAACCAAACAGCGGCTTACGCGCAAATACTGGAATGATCGCCGAGATAATGCCGAACGACGGCAAAATCATGATGTAGACCTCGGGATGCCCGAAGAACCAGAAAATATGCTGAAACATGACAGGGTCGCCGCCACCAGCAGCATCAAAGAAGCTGGTGCCAAAGTGTCGGTCGGTAAGCATCATGGTCACCGCGCCCGCCAGCACCGGCATCACCGCGATCAGCAAAAATGCGGTGATCAGCCAAGTCCAAACAAACAATGGCATTTTCATCATGGTCATGCCGGGGGCACGCAGGTTGAAAATGGTCACGACCACATTGATGGCGCCGAGGATCGACGAAATACCCATCAGGTGGACAGAAAAAATGAAGAAGTCTGTACTTGCCGGGCCATACGTGGTCGACAACGGGGCGTAGAAAGTCCAGCCAAAGTTGGGCGCAGAGCCATAACCAAGGATGGACATAATCACCGAGCCGATAAGGATAGCGAACGCAAACGGCAGCAGCCAGAATGAGAAGTTATTGAGTCGTGGTAGCGCCATATCGGGCGCACCAATCATCATCGGCACCATCCAGTTTGCGAAGCCGGTAAACGCCGGCATGATGGCACCAAATACCATTAGCAAGCCGTGCACAGTAGTCATCTGATTAAAGAAGTCAGGCTGCACCAGCTGCATGCCGGGATACATCAGCTCGGCACGAATCACCATCGCTGCCAAGCCGCCGCAGAGCAGCATTAAGAGCGCGAACACCAAATACATGGTGCCGATATCTTTGTGGTTAGTCGTCGTAAACATACGCAGCAAGAACGGCTTCAGCTGAGGGTGATGCGCATCGGCGGCGTGCGTCATGGATGCTTGATTCGTACTCATTTCGCAAACTCCAAGGGCTGGATTAGGTCGCCGGTGTCATTACCCCAAGCGTTGCGCTCATACGTTGTAACGGCAGCTAGCTCACGAGCCGTGAGTAAGCCGCTCCATGCCGGCATGGCATTTTTGCCGTGCAAAATAATATTAATATGGTCTTCAAGGTGCGCTTTTTCGGTAGCCATTTTGCTGCCCTTCAACGCAGGGAACATCGGCGGCAAGCCTGTGCCATTTGCTTGGTGGCAAGCAGCACACCGCGCAAGATAAACAGCCTCACCCTCTTTCACAGCCGCATCTAATGAAGGGAATTGATAATCTACAGACGCTGCGGCGGCCTTGGCCTCTTCAACCGAGGCCACTTTCGCCTCAGCTAGCCATGCATTGAAATCAGCCTTGGATTTCGCCTCTACAACAATGGGCATAAAAGCGTGGTCTTTGCCGCACAGCTCAGCACAGCGACCGCGGTAAATCCCTTCTTTGCCCACAGGAACATCTGCCCACACTTCATTAATAAATCCCGGCACAGCATCGCGCTTGATAGCGAAATCTGGCACCCACCAAGCGTGAATAACATCGTCTGCCGTAATTAAAAATCGGATCTTTTGCCCAGTTGGAATCACTAGAGGCTTATCAACCTCAATCAGGTAGTTTGGATGATTTTTAAAATCTGGAGTGTTGTTTAGCCAGCCCTTACCTTGGCGCTCATACTGTTCACGAGGCGTGGAGAGGACGGAGAAAAAGCTAACGTTTACGTCTTTATCATCGTCGTAGGTTAGGTACTCGTAGTTCCACTTCCATTGAGAGCCAGTCACTCGAACAGTCAATGTGGACTCACTGGTGTCGTACATCGCCACCAGTACTTTCGTTGCTGGCACCGCCATCGCAATCAAAATAATAAAGGGCACAATGGTCCAGATTATTTCAACCGTGGTGCTTTCGTGAAAGTTGGCGGCCACAGCGCCTTTGGATTTACGGTGATGCAGAATAGACCAAAACATGAGGCCAAAAACGAACAGGCCTATGGCAGCGCAAATATAGAAAATTGTTCGATGTAGGCCGTGAACCTGCTGGCTGATATCCGTCACGCCTGGGGTCATATCCCAGCTGGTGGATGCCATAAGCCATGGTGTAAAGAACAGTAACAGTGCAGCGCAAATAGTGCGCAAAAAGACAAATTTCCGCATGCAACGGACCCTCGTATGTGGTTCTACTCGAAACACTGATGGACTTATCCATTGCACTGGCTGGGTGACTGGCCGTTGCAACGTGCCCACCTCTTCTTATTCGAAGCCGAGAGTAAGACCATCGACGACGGGTGTCCAGTGAGTCACGAATTTTTCTTTGATTGCCGACCATCGTCGACTTGACAGTCGTGACCAACCAGTCACAATAGCTGCCCACGCCACAGATTTCATCGTAATTTTATTGCCGGATAGAACTGCATTGGGTATTGTGCGGAATCTTATCGAACATCGTTTCTGCGACATTCGCCGACGATAGACGAATTTACAGGCTCACAGTTTCGACTTAGGCCTAGCTTTTACTGGCACAAACCTGCTGCCTACGACAAGGACATCGCAATATGTCAGCAATTTTAGTGCTGCATGGCCCCAATCTAAACTTACTCGGCAAGCGCGAGCCGGGTATTTATGGCGCCGACACGCTTGATGCGATTAACTCTCGCCTAAGCCAGCAAGCAGCTCATGCCGACGTCACGCTAGATTGCTTCCAAAGCAATCACGAAGGCGCGTTGATTGATCGCGTGCAACAGGCAGGTCTTGATGGCACGCAGTTTATTATTATTAATCCCGCCGCCTTCACGCACACATCAGTGGCGCTTCGCGATGCATTATTAGCGGTCAACATCCCGTTTATAGAAGTGCATTTATCCAATGTGCACAGCCGCGAAAGCTTTCGCCACCACTCGTATTTATCAGATCGCGCCATCGGCGTGATCTGCGGTTTAGGGCCACTCGGCTACGAGCTTGCCCTGAGCTATGCGTTGCGCCACCTGCGCCCCGCCACACCGCATTAATTAAACTTACTCAGCCTTAGGCTAAGCACATATTTTAGGAGCTTTTACATGGACATTCGTAAGATTAAAAAGTTGATCGAACTAGTTGAAGAATCAGGCATCGATGAACTAGAGATTACCGAGGGCGAAGAGTCCGTACGTATTGCACGTAATCGTGCACCTAGCGCTGTCAGCTATAGCTTACCGCCCGCAATGGCAGCAATGGCAGCGCCAATTGCCGCTGCTCCAGCAGCAGACGCCGAAGCATCGAAAGGCACGGCACCGGCAGCTAGCGAGCCATCAACGCAAGGCTTTGTGCAACGCTCACCTATGGTTGGCAGCTTCTACCGCTCACCGTCACCAACATCGCCGCGCTTTGTTGAAGTCGGCGCCACGGTGCAAGTTGGCGATGTGCTCTGCATCATTGAGGCGATGAAAATGATGAACCAAATCCAAGCCGACAAAGCTGGCGTGGTGGAAAGCATTTTGATCGAAGATGGTCAGCCGGTTGAGTTCGATCAACCTCTCTTCACCATCGTTTAAGCGGAGATCACCCTATGTTGGACAAGGTGGTCATCGCCAACCGAGGCGAAATTGCCCTACGTATTTTGCGTGCCTGCAAAGAATTAGGCATCAAAACTGTCGCCGTATATTCCAAGGCCGATCGTGATTTATTACATGTGCGCTTAGCCGATCAAGCCGTGTGTATTGGCCCTGCTGCGAGCAAGGCCTCTTACTTAAACATTCCTGCACTGATTTCAGCTGCTGAAGTCACCGACGCGCAAGCGATTCATCCCGGCTATGGCTTTTTGGCCGAAAACGCGGACTTCGCCGAGCGCGTAGAGAAGTCAGGCTTCATTTTCATCGGCCCGCGTGCTGAAACCATCCGTATGATGGGCAATAAAGTTTCCGCGATTGTTGCCATGAAAGCCGCTGGCGTACCTACCGTACCTGGCTCAGACGGCGCCGTGACAGAAGAAAATGCCGAAGAAATGGCCGCCAAAATTGGCCTGCCAGTGATCATCAAAGCAGCTTCTGGCGGCGGTGGTCGCGGCATGCGCGTCGTGCATAATATGAGTGAAGTCGCTAGCTCGTTGGCTATCACACGCTCAGAGGCCGGCGCCGCTTTTGGTGATGACACGGTGTATATGGAGAAATTCCTCGTCCATCCGCGCCATGTTGAAATTCAAATTATTGGCGATGGCGAAGGTAAAGCAATTCATCTTTATGACCGCGATTGCTCACTGCAGCGTCGCCATCAAAAAGTTGTCGAAGAAGCTCCTGCACCGCACATCCCCATGAAATTACGCGAAGAAGTTTATGCCGCCTGCGTGCGTGCCTGCGAACAGATGAAATATCGCGGCGCTGGCACTTTCGAGTTTCTCTATGAAAACGAACGCTTCTACTTCATCGAAATGAACACGCGCGTGCAGGTCGAACACCCCGTTACCGAAATGGTTACTGGTGTTGACATCATCAAAGAGCAGTTACGCGTTGCCGCTGGCTTAGGCTTATCGGTCACGCAAGACCAAATCTCTTTACATGGCCACGCCGTAGAAAGTCGCATCAACGCCGAAGACCCGAAAACCTTTATGCCCTGCCCCGGCAAAGTGAATTACTACCACGCACCCGGCGGCCCCGGCATTCGCATGGATTCGCACCTGTACTCGGGCTACACCGTGCCACCACACTACGACTCTCTAATCGGCAAGCTCATTGCATACGGCCCAACGCGCGAAATCGCCTTGAGACGCCTGCATAACGCACTCGATGAAATCGTGATCGACGGCATTCGCAGCAATATCACGCTACATCGCGACATTATCTTGCAAGATCCCGACTTTCTTGCCGGTGGCGTCGACATTCATCACCTCGAAAACAAGCTGGGTTTGAGCTAAAGCTTCAATAGCCGCAGCAATTTTCCAACAATGTTACATAGCAAAAAGGCCGATTTAGGCCTTTTTGACTATAAAATCGCCAGCTTCCCGACTACACTGCGCGTCCTGTTTTTTTGGAGCTCGTCATGTCTTGGCTGCAACTCACCATCAGCACCCGTAAAGCTGAAGTAGAACACTACGATGAGCTCCTAGAACTTGCCGGCGCCAGCGCCGTACTCATGCAAGACGCCGGCGACCAACCACTGCTTGAGCCACCACCTGGCGCGCAGCCACTGTGGGATGCAACGCAAATCACCGGCCTGTTTGTTGTCGACTCAGAAATGGACGCCGTCGTGGAGTTTCTTGAGCGCCAGCTCGGCCACGCGCTACCGCCGCATCGCATTGAAGTATTAGAAGACAAAGACTGGGAACGCGCGTGGATGGATAACTATCACCCCATGTGTTTTGGCGAGCGCCTATGGGTAGTGCCTAGCTGGACGCCACCACCACGCCCCGACGCCATCAACTTATTACTCGATCCGGGCCTAGCGTTTGGCACCGGCACGCACCAAACCACAGCACTTTGTATGGAGTGGCTAGACAGCCTAGACCTGCAAGATAAAGTCGTCGTCGATTACGGCTGCGGCTCTGGCATTTTAGCCGTTGCCGCTCTGCTGCTTGGCGCTCGCGAAGCCTGGTGCGTAGACCTTGACCCACAAGCATTAACCGCCACCAAAGACAACGCTGAGCGCAACGGTGTTGCTGATCGCCTACGCGTTTTTATGCCCGATGACATGCCCGCCGACTTCAATAATGGCGAAGGCGCAGATGTCGTGGTGGCGAATATTTTAGCCGGCCCATTAGGCCAATTAGCGCCGCTACTGGCCGGCTATTGCAAGCCAGCGGGTGAGATTGCGCTATCCGGCATCATCTTGTCGCAGGTCGATGAGCTGCGTGCGATTTATGAGCAATGGTTTACCATGGACGGCCTCGCCACGCGCGATGAAGACTGGTGCCGACTATCAGGTCGTAAACACAGCTAAACGCCAACACCCTGCTTTGCCGAGATGATGACGCCATGACTACGCCCAGCGACAGCAATAACGACAAGCCTTTGGATGCACCCGAGAGTAGCCCTGAGACAACTCCCGAGGCCGCTCCTGAGCAAGCCGTGAACGAGCCTATCGCCGCCGACATTAAGCCGATTATGCGCAGCAATCCCATTGCTGATCTGTATCGCGTTGATATCCCAGTGGAGCTCGACGCCGAACCAGTAGCAAAATCAACTCGGCAATGGCCTTGGTTTATTTTGGCCTTTATCGCAACAATATTAGTCATCGCACAAAGCCTCTGGCTCAGTCAGCAGTTTTGGCTGCAGCAGCCTCTGGTGCGTAGCGTGCTAACGCCGGCGCTAGATCGCATAGGCTATACGCTGAACCGACCCATCCTAGACAATGCTTGGGAAGTCACCGGCCTGAGCTTAAGTAGTGAGCCAAGCAGCTCCACCGTTTGGCATCTCGATGCCGTGCTGACTAATCGCGCACGCATCCTACAGCCATGGCCAGCCCTGCAAGTAAGCTTGCGTGACTGGCAAAATAGCCTGGTTGGCCGCCGCACCATCAGCGCTGCCGACTATTTACCTGCCGGCTTATCCGCCCAATTTGCTCCGAAAGCACTCATTGCTTCCGATCAGCCTGTGCGCATTCGTGTTTCCGTGGTGCTTGAGCCCGGCAGCGATGGCCGCTACCCGATCTTTGAGCAAGCCGAGCTTAAAGCGCAGCCATGAGCGAAGCCCTAAACACTTTTTTTAAGCCGCTACACATCGGGCCATATCGCCTCGATGTGCCGTTAGCTTTAGCGCCAATGGCCGGCGTTACCGATCGACCGTTTCGCCAGCTCTGCCGTGAGCTTGGTGCAGGCCATGTGGTGTCGGAAATGGTCACCTCAGAATCGCGCTTATGGGACTCGCAAAAGTCACGCTTTCGCCTAGACCACGCCGGTGAGCCCGGCCCCATCACTGTGCAAATAGTTGGCTATGACCCCGCCATGATGGCCGAGGCCGCACGCCTTAATGTTATCAATGGCGCGCAAATTATTGACATCAATATGGGCTGCCCAGCGAAGAAGGTTTGCAATCGCTTGGCTGGATCGGCATTGATGCAAGACGAAGCCTTAGTCGCCGAAATCTTGCAAGCCGTGGTTGCCGCAGTGGATGTACCGGTGACGTTAAAGATTCGTACTGGCTGGGCACGCTCAGCGCGCAACGGCGTCAACATCGCGCGCATTGCTGAAGATGCAGGCATTAGCCTGCTATCTGTGCATGGCCGCACACGCGAAGACAAATATCTTGGCGATGCCGAGTACGACACCATTGCCGAAATAAAAGCCTCCGTAGGCCTACCTATTTTGGCCAATGGCGACATCTGCACGCCAGAAAAGGCTCGCTTCGTCTTTGAGCACACTGGCTGCGATGGTATAATGATCGGCCGTGGCGCTCATGGGCGCCCATGGTTATTTCGCGAGATCCAGCACTACCTCAGCACAGGCCAGCAACTACCGCCCATTTCATGGACGGAGCGGGAAGCTATTGTGTTGCAGCATGTGGATAGCCTGCATGAGTTTTATGGGCCGGATCTCGGCGTGCGCTTTGCACGCAAACATGTGTCTTGGTACGCCGAGCACATACCTAACGGACGCGCCCTGAGCCGTCCTTTTAATGCCTTAACGGATGCCGACCAGCAGCGACGCTTGGTCAGTGACTTTTTTTCGCACCTGAGTACGCTACAGCCAGACTCTGGTTGTGCGGCATAGCGTGTTCTTTATTACCACTTGTGAGAGTTTTGCATGGACATGTCTGTCATTAAAAAGCCGTTAACCAGCACCAGCACCCGCCCAAACCAAACCTTGCGCGACCACGTTGAGCTGGCCATGCGCAACTATTTCGCCCACCTCGATGGCGAACGCGCCAGCGATGTTTATGAAATGGTTTTAGCTGAAGTTGAAACGCCGCTTTTAGAAGTTGTGCTCGAATACACCCGTGGCAACCAGACTCGCGCCTCAGAAATTCTTGGCTTAAACCGCGGCACGCTGCGTAAAAAACTCAAGCAACACGGCCTGATGAACTAAGTCGCTTCTTAGTCAGCATCTTTTCATAACCCCTCTTTTTTTGTGAGTGAAGTCATGACCCATCGTGTGCAGCGTGCCTTATTAAGTGTTTCCGATAAATCCGGCTTAGTGCCATTCGCTCGCGGTCTTGCAGACGCCGGCGTGGCCTTGCTGTCGACTGGCGGCACTTATCAGCTACTGCGCAGCGAAGGCATTGCCGTCACTGAAGTGTCGGACTACACCGGCTTCCCAGAAATGATGGATGGCCGAGTGAAAACGCTGCACCCGAAAATTCACGGCGGCATTTTAGGTCGCCGCGGCCAAGATGATGCCGTCATGGCTGAGCATGATATTGGCGGCATCGACTTGGTGGTGGTTAACCTCTATCCCTTCGCCGCCACCGTTGCTAAGCCGAGCTGCACACTGCCCGATGCTATTGAGAATATCGATATCGGCGGACCAACCATGGTGCGCTCAGCCGCAAAAAACCATGCTCATGTTGGCATCGTTGTTAATAGCAGCGACTACGACCGTGTCTTGGCTGAAGTCCAAGCCGAAGGTGGTTTGTCGCACGCCACACGATTCGATCTAGCCGTAAAAGCCTTCGAGCACACCGCTGGCTATGACGGCATGATTGCCAACTATCTAGGTGCCTTGGTCGGTGAGAAACCTGCCGACTTAAGCTCACGCGATACTTTCCCACGCACTTTCAATAGCCAGTTCATTAAGTCTCAAGAACTGCGCTATGGGGAAAACCCGCATCAGCGTGCGGCATTTTATGTTGAGTCGACTGGCCGTGAGGCTAGCGTTGCCAGCGCCGTGCAGCTGCAAGGTAAAGAGCTGTCATACAACAATATTGCCGACACCGATGCTGCGCTCGAGTGCGTGAAAGGCTTTGCCAAGCCGGCTTGCGTCATCGTCAAGCACGCCAACCCCTGTGGTGTATCGGTCTCGCTCGATGGCATTTTGGCGGCTTACGAGCTGGCCTACGCAACCGACACCGAATCAGCTTTTGGCGGCATCATTGCCTTCAACCGCGAGCTCGATGCCGCCACTGCGCAAGCCATTGTCTCGCGCCAATTCGTCGAAGTGATCATCGCGCCAAGCGTCACGCCAGAAGCTTTGGCGATTACCGCCACCAAGCAAAATGTCCGCGTGATGGCCTGCGGCGAACTGCCAGCGATTGATGCTCGCGCTAGCCAGTGGGACTTCAAACGCGTCAATGGTGGCCTGCTCGTACAAGATCAAGACATGGGCATGATTGGCAGCGACGACCTGAAAATCGTCACTAAACGCGCACCAACGGAAGCTGAAATTCATGACCTGATTTTCGCTTGGAAAGTAGCCAAATACGTTAAATCCAACGCCATTGTTTACGCGAAGAATCGCCAAACCATCGGCATTGGCGCCGGCCAAATGAGCCGCGTTAACTCTGCACGCATCGCTGCCATTAAAGCCGAGCATGCCGGCCTGCCTGTGCCTGGCGCAGTGATGGCATCGGACGCATTCTTCCCCTTCCGCGACGGCATCGATAACGCCGCCAAAGTAGGCATCTCTGCGATTATCCAGCCTGGTGGCTCCATGCGTGACGCTGAAACCATTGCTGCCGCCGACGAAGCTGGCATCGCCATGGTCTTCACCGGCATGCGCCACTTCCGCCACTAATTAGCTGAGATAGACGATGAAAATTTTACTCTTAGGTTCCGGTGGTCGTGAGCACGCACTGGCTTGGAAATTGGCTCAAGACCCGCGCGTAAGCACCGTTTTTGTTGCACCCGGTAATGCCGGCACCGCACGCGAACCTAAGTGTGAAAACGTCGCACTAGATATCCTAAATAACGCCGTGTTGGTGAGCTTTGCTCAAACACAAGGCATTGATGTCACCGTGGTTGGCCCAGAAGCGCCTTTAGTAAATGGTGTAGTCGATGCCTTCCGCGCCGCCAAATTGCGCATCTGGGGTCCAACCCAACTCGCCGCTCAGCTCGAAGGCTCAAAAGCGTTCGCCAAAGATTTCTTAGCACGCCACAACATCCCTACTGCTTACTACGGTGTCTTCACCGAAACCGATGCCGCACTAGCCTATGTTCGTGACAAAGGCGCGCCCATTGTCATCAAAGCCGATGGCCTAGCCGCTGGCAAAGGCGTCATTGTCGCGATGACACTGGCAGAGGCCGAAGATGCCATCGTCGACATGCTTTCGGGCAATAAATTCGGCGATGCTGGTTCGCGCGTAGTCGTCGAAGAGTTTCTCGACGGCGAAGAAGCCTCATTTATTGTCATGGTCGATGGCGATAACGCACTCGCCATGGCCACTAGCCAAGACCATAAACGCATTGGCGATGGCGACACCGGCCCCAACACTGGCGGCATGGGCGCTTACTCACCGGCACCAGTGGTCACCAGCGAAGTTCATGCTCGCGTAATGCGCGAAGTCATCGAACCAACCGTTGCTGGCATGAAAGCAGAAGACAATGATTACACCGGCTTCCTTTACGCCGGCCTGATGATCGACGCCGATGGCGCACCGAAAGTGATCGAGTTCAACTGCCGCTTCGGCGACCCTGAAACTCAACCGATCATGATGCGCCTGCAAAGCTCGCTACTTGAGCTCATTGAAGCCGGCATTGATGGCAATCTAGCCAACACCACCGCTAGCTGGGATGAACGCGCTGCACTCGGCGTCGTCATGGCCGCCGAAGGCTATCCTGGCGATATTCGCACCGGCGACACAATTGAAGGCTTAGGCCATGAAGCCGACGGCGCCAAGGTATTTCATGCCGGCACTAAGCTAGTCGATGGCCAAGTTGTCACTAGCGGCGGCCGTGTGCTTTGCGCCACCGGCCTAGGCGAAAGTGTGCATGCTGCACAGCAAGCCGCCTATGCTGAAATTGCCAAAATCCAATGGCCCGGTGAGACCCATCGCCTCGATATTGGCTACCGCGCAGTGGCTCGCGAAACTACAGAGTCACGCTCCTAACGCAAAAGCAGGACTCGCGCCACACTAAGGTACTGCAGCGGTGCTATAATCTCGCGCTCAAATAGGCACTGGTATGAGCGAGAATCATTATGGATGAGGCACTGCGTAAGGCGGCTCTGGACTATCACGAGTTTCCCCAGCCCGGCAAAATCAACGTCACGCCAAGCAAGCAGCTGGTCAACCAGCGCGACTTGGCCTTGGCTTACTCGCCCGGTGTCGCGGCACCTTGCGAAGAAATCCAGCGTGACCCATCCACTGTTTCGCGCTACACGGCTCGTGGCAACCTCGTCGCCGTCATCACTAACGGCACTGCGGTGCTCGGTCTTGGCGATATTGGTCCTTTAGCCTCAAAACCAGTCATGGAAGGCAAGGGTGTTCTCTTTAAAAAATTCGCCGGCATCGACGTTTTCGATATCGAGATCAATGAGCGCGACCCCGACAAACTCGTCGACATCATCGCGTCATTAGAACCCACATTCGGTGGCATCAATCTCGAAGATATCAAAGCACCTGAGTGTTTCTATATCGAGAAAAAGCTGCGCGAACGCTGCAAAATCCCTGTATTTCACGATGACCAGCACGGTACATCGATCATCGTTGGCGCGGGCTTATTGAACGCCCTACTGCTATCGAAGAAAAAAATCGAAGACATCAAAATCATCTGTTCAGGTGCCGGCGCTGCCGCAATCTCCTGCCTGAATTTGCTGGTGTCGTTGGGCGCAACCCGCAGCAATATTTTTGTGATCGACTCTAAAGGCGTCGTTCATAGCGGTCGTAGCAACCTAGACGCTAGCAAACAAGCT
Organism: Paraperlucidibaca sp.; assembly: GCF_982810325.1. Taxonomy (NCBI): domain Bacteria; kingdom Pseudomonadati; phylum Pseudomonadota; class Gammaproteobacteria; order Moraxellales; family Moraxellaceae; genus Paraperlucidibaca; species Paraperlucidibaca sp. The sequence goes on along the minus strand of NZ_CEYEMI010000001.1, from coordinate 136,027 downwards.
TATGCTCAAGATACTGATGCACGCACCTTGGCCGATGTATTCCCCGGCGCAGACATGTTCTTGGGTCTTTCAACTGCAGGCATCGTTACGCAAGACATGGTCAAAGAAATGGCGGCGGACCCGATCATTTTCGCCTTGGCCAACCCAACTCCAGAAATTTTGCCAGAGCTTGCGAAAGCTGTGCGCCCAGATGCCATCATCGCAACTGGACGCTCGGACTACCCAAATCAGGTCAATAACGCTCTCTGCTTCCCGTATATTTTCCGTGGCGCACTCGACTCTGGCGCGACCACAGTCAACGAAGAGATGAAAATCGCCTGCGTCCATGCCATCTCTAAAATGGCGCATGTGGAATCGTCTGACTCTGCCGCCTACAGTGGTTCGCCCAGTAGCTTTGGCCGCGAATACCTGATTCCAGGCCCGCTAGATCCGCGCCTAATCATGGCTATCGCTCCCGCAGTTGCACAGGCAGCGATGGACTCCGGTGTTGCCACTCGACCCATCACCGACTTCGCGGCTTATCGTCAACGCCTGTCTGAGTTTGTCTATAACTCAGCATTCTTGATGAAGCCCGTGTTTGCTGCTGCGAAAGCATCGCCCAAGCGTATTGCTTACTGCGAAGGTGAAGATCCTCGCGTGCTACGTGCTGCGCAAATCGCTGTTGATGAAGGCATCGCCTTCCCCGTACTGATTGGCCGCACCAGCGACATCAATGACCAAATCAAGGCGCTAGGCTTACGTATTCGCCCTGGCCACGATGTTGAAATCGTTGACCAAGACAATATCGCGCGCTACGAAGAGTTCTGGAAACACTATCTATCATTGATGGAACGCCGCGGCATTGGCCAAGAATTAGCCATGCGCGAAGTACGTCGCCGCACCACGTTGATTGGTTCGCTACTCGTCCATTTCGGCGATGTCGATGGCATGATTTGCGGCACTTTCGCGAACTATGATCTTCACTTACGTTATGTCAGCCGAATTGTCGGCTTGTCTGATGACGCGCAAAACTATGCAGCGCTCAATGTGCTCATGCTGCAAGACATGACGCTGTTTATTACTGATACCTATGTCAATCCAGACCCTACCGCTGAGCAGCTCGTTGACATCACGCTTAAGGCCGCTGAAGTCGTGCGAAACTTTGGTCTGACACCAAAAGTAGCGCTGTTATCACACTCCAATTTCGGCACTGATGACAATCCAAGCGCACGTAAAATGCGTGAGGCTTTTGCCCTACTAAGAGAACGCGCGCCGGACTTAGAGGTTGATGGTGAGATGCATGGTGATGCTGCGCTAAATGAACATATTCGCAACAAGGTTCTGCCAAACTCGCGTTTGAAAGGCCCTGCGAATCTGCTCATCATGCCTAACTTAGATGCCGCCAATATCGCCTTTAACTTGCTGAAAACATCCAGCGGCAATGGCGTAACGATTGGTCCAATCTTGCTCGGCGCTCGCCGTCCGGTACACATCTTGACGCCAACATCGACAGTGCGCCGCATCGTCAACATGACAGCGGTAACCGTCGCCGAAGCCTCGCTGCGTATCTAACGCACAGGCCTTAAGGCAGCACGGTTTGCAGCAAGCATTGCTCGCTACGTAAATCGATATACGCCTGCTCACTGCCCCTCGGGTAGATGCGCAGGCGTAAGCTGGCAAATGGCGTGACACGCAAGGTGCGCGCCAACCAGCGATTTCTCTCATCCTCTAATGCTAGCCACGGCGTAATGCGCGGATTGCCGCCATCGGCGTGAATATGCAGACGGAAATCGTCGTTAACTAGCGTTGCCATCCAGCGATAATCAGCAAACTCTGGTGCATCCGTCGTGGCATTCGGCATCCAGCGATCGAAACAATAGTCTCGACCACCAACACTGACTTGCGCTTGCGCAATGGTTAATGGCGCACGCCGTCCTAGCGCTGGCGCCAGCCATTGCCCCATGGCAACTACGCTAGCTTTGGTCTGGCCATCGAAATTGACGCATTGCAGTTGCGCGCTGCCCATGGCGGCAAGGCGGCTATGGCACTGCCATTGACCACCTTCAGCACGGCCATCGAGGATTAAAGGCGATGCGCCGGTTTTGCTCGGTGGCGTAATTTGCCAATGGCCATCTCGGGTGTGAGCTTGGGCTTTAAGCGCGCCCAATGGGCTGCGCAAAATGCTGCGCTTCGGCACCTGCAAGACACTGCTGCTAGTGGTTAGCGCTTGGCCATCAGTGCCGAAAAAGCGGGCTCGTTGCAGACCATCACGCTCGCTTAAAAAGCTGCCTGATGGCCAGCTATGCTCGGTCGTGGCCCAATCGCCACGCTCACGCCAGCGCAATAGGTTAGCACCAACTAGGCGGCGTTCATCGTGCAGGCAATGCACACGCGGCTGGCCATCGCGAGAAAACAATGCCAAGGCCACGCGTAATTGTGCTTGTCGGCGCAAGGGGTGAATCGCAGTGTATTGCTGTAGCCAATAAGCGGTGTCAGTGGTGGAGTTTAAGCCCCAGCGTACATGCTCATCGAAGCCGCCAAGCCAAGCCGGTTGCTTGGCGGGCAGAGAATCTGTTGCAGTCATTAACGATCATCTAAGCTAGGAAAAAAAGCTACCCGCTCTGGCTTATCACGGCGCTGGTGGCCGAAATGCACCTCAAGTCGCAGGGTCAATGACGGTAGCGTATCCCAATCTCGATCACGCGTCTGCGTTAGCCGTGGCTCAACTTCGTAAAACAGCCAGTCGCGTAAAAACTGCTGGCGATAGCGCACCCATGCATAGCGCGAACGCTCTTGCCAGCTCTCGCTCACACCCTCTTGCCCGACACCAAAGGCCGCACTGCTTTCCGTGCTAAGCCCTCGGCTAAGGACAGCACCTCGCGACCAAAATGCGCCATCAACGTCATTTTCTTGTTGGAAATCTAACTGGTGATAGAGTGAAAAAACGCTGTTGTCTTGCATGGCATGGCTGTAGTCAATGCTATTGATGGCGCGCACTTTTTCCTTAGCGCCGTAGCGCAGGCTTTGTGCAAAGCGCACCTGATCATCTGGCGTAATGGCATAGGAAGTTGCAAAGCGACCGCGCACAAAAAGATCAGGGCCTGAACGCACACCCGCATCGGTCTCAATACGCATGCGCTCTAAGTTCAAGACTAGCCAGCGCAGCGCTAGAACTGACTCATTGACACTAGGAATGCTGCGTAGAGAGCTGGTTTCTTTGCTCTCATCTTCAAACACTAGCGATAGGCGTTTGCTTAATCGTGGCAATGCAACTTGCGCACGCAAGCGCAGAGCAGCGGTTAAATCACCCTTATCATCGACGGTGAATTCAGAAATGGCGCGCAAGGCTATTGATGCGCTGTCATCCATATCGGCATGACCTAGCCAATCATCGAACCAGCGCACGCTCGACTGCGCTCGCAGCTCAACAAGGCAATGCGGATAGTCTGCCCAACCTAGCAAGTCACCAGCGCTATCACGCGCAATACAGGGCTCAGACTCAATGCTTGGCGCGAAGTCTGCGGCATAGGCCGGCGACTGCGCAGAGAGCAGCAGCAAGAAGCCAATTAGCCATTGTTGTAGAGTTTTCACGACTGTCCCTCCCAGTGGACTGCCTAATGTCAGGCTGTCACACCGAGAGCTCAGTTTCCAGTGGCAATTACAGTAGTTAAGTTACTGAATAGTGACTAAAAAGTAGCCATTACTCAGAAGCTCTCAGCACTCAATGCCATTAGTGGTGCGGCTCCGCCTCGCACTAGGGCCAAGCGCATCTCTAGCTCCGGTAACATTCGGCTATAGAAAAATGCACCAACACGGCGTTTATCGGCGTAGAAGTCATCGGTCTTACCTTGCGATGCCTGCAGCATCATCAGCCACATATGCGCATAGCAAAGCAGGCCAAAGGCGTGCAGGAAGTCTACGGCCGCAGCATTAACTTCATCTGCGTTTTGCGCACTAGCGGCAATCAGATCATCCGTTGCCTGAGCAATTGCATCAGCGGCATCGGCAGTCGCTTGCGCCATGGCGCTCAAGCCTGTGTCGCCCTGCACTTGGGCAATAAGCTCACGCACTTCGGTCAGATAGCCATGAACAAACGCACCACGGTTTTTCACTAATTTACGACCGACCAAATCCATGGCCTGAACGCCATTGGTACCTTCATAAATTTGCGCAATACGAGTGTCGCGAACCAGCTGCTCCATGCCCCATTCGCGCACGTAGCCGTGGCCGCCAAAGACTTGCTGAGCATCGACACAAGCTTCAAAGGCTTTGTCGGTGAGGAAGGCTTTTGCCACCGGCGTCATTAGGGCAACGCGATCAGCGGCCTGCGCACGCTCTTCAGTATCATCGCTGTATTTGGCGAGATCGAGATACTTCGAGACATACATGGCAAAGCAACGGCCAGCTTCATTATGCGCACGCACTTTAAGTAGCATACGACGCACATCGGGGTGCACCAAAATGCTATCGGCTGGCTTTTCGGGCTGAGTTGCACCTTTAGCCGAGCGGCCTTGCAGGCGATCTTTAGCGTAAGCAGCGGCGTTTTGATAGGCCACTTCAGAGGCACCAATGCCTTGCAGGCCCATCGATAAGCGCTCGTAGTTCATCATCACAAACATCGCGGCCAAGCCTTGGTTCAGCTCACCGACCAGCCAGCCTTTGGCAGCGTCGAAGTTCATCACGCAAGTAGCCGAGGCTTTGATGCCCATTTTGTGTTCGATGCTGCCTGCCGACACGGGATTGCGAGCACCAACACTGCCGTCCTCATTGACCAAAAATTTCGGCACCACGAATAGCGAAATACCTTTTGAGCCAGCGGGTGCATCAGGCAGTTTAGCCAATACCAAATGGATGATATTGCTGCTCAGGTCATGCTCGCCGCCGGTGATGAAAATCTTTGTGCCAGTGATGTCGTATGAGCCATCAGCCTGCGGTACCGCTTTGGTTTTAATGATACCTAAGTCAGTGCCCGCATGTGGTTCGGTGAGGCACATGGTGCCTGCCCATTCGCCGGTGTAAATCTTTGGCAAATAACGCTCATTAAGCTCATCGCTGGCGTGTTGCGACATCGCCAATGCTGCGCCAATACCCAGTAATGGATACAGCGCAAACGATGGGTTAGCGCCGAAAATAATCTCTTCAGTCATCACTGTGACCATTTTTGGCATGCCCTGACCACCCCAACGTGGGTCAGCGCCAAGACCAATCCAGCCGCCATCGCCGTATTGCGTGAAGGCTTCTTTGAAGCCGGCCGGCGTCGTCACTTTGCCATTGCTAAATACAGCACCCTCTTCATCGCCGCTACGGTTCAGTGGAAACACCACCTGTTCGTTAAATTTACCTGCCTCTTCGAGAATGGCATCGACAGTGTCGCGATCAACGACATCAGCGAGGGCCGGTAAGCGCGCCCAGAGGTCGGTGGCTTGAAAAACATCATCGAGGATAAATCGCATATCACGCAGCGGAGCTTTAAATACGGGCATGGTGGCCTTCCTTCAATCATATCGACGCCGCCCAAGGAGGCAGCAATATAAAGACGAAAGCCCGCATCTGCGGGCCCTCGTTCACTTACAGCATGTGTGCAACTTTAGAACGCGAACGCTTCCGAGTCCATTTGCATTAGTACATCACCACCAGTTTCGATAATGGCGGCATGTGACTTGGTGCGTGGCAACAGTTTTTGGAAGTAAAACTGTGCGGTTTTGATTTTCGCTTGATAGAACGCGGCATCGCCGTCGCCTGCAGCCAGTTTTGACTGTGCGACTTGCGCCATCCATGCCCACAAGTAAGCCAAGGTGGCATAGCCCGAGAACATCATGTAGTCGACCGCAGCAGCACCGGCTTCGTTCGGGTTTTGCATGGCTTTCATGCCGATCTTCATGGTCAGATCGCCCCACTCTTTGTTCACAGCAACTAGCGGCTCAATAAACTGTGCCATCTCAGCGTTGTCTTTGTTGGCTTCGCAGAACTTGTGCACGATTTTGGTGAAGTTACGCAGCATAGCGCCTTGTGACTGCAACACTTTACGGCCAAGTAGGTCGAGCGCTTGGATTTGTGTGGTGCCTTCATAGAGCAAAGCAATACGCGTATCGCGAACGATTTGCTCCATACCCCATTCGCGCACGAAACCATGGCCACCGTAGACTTGAACACCGTGGTTAGCCGCTTCGTAACCCGTTTCAGTTAAGAATGCTTTTGCGATTGGTGTTAGGAATGACATCAAGTCATCGGCTTGTTTTTTCGCGTCTGCGTCATCTGAGCCGTTGAGTAAGTCGGTCTGAGTCGATAGCCAGTAGCAAAGCAAACGACCACCTTCAGCAAAGGCTTTTTGCGTCAGCAACATTTGGCGCACTGCAGGATGCACGATAATTGGATCGGCTTCTTGCTCTGGAGCAGCTGGGCCAGTTAACGCACGCATGGCGGTACGGTCGCGAGCATATTCCAAAGCACCTTGGAATGAACCTTCGGCAGCAGCCAAGCCTTGCACGGCGGTACCGATGCGGGCAACGTTCATGAAAGTGAACATGCAGTTCAAGCCACGATTGGGTGGGCCAATTAGGAAGCCTTTAGCGCCATCAAAGTTCATCACGCAAGTAGCGGAGGCCTTGATACCCATTTTGTGTTCGATTGAGCCACAAGCCACAGTATTGCGAGTGCCATCGGGCATGAACTTAGGCACGATGAACAGCGAAATACCTTTGGTACCTTTCGGTGCATCGGGCAGGCGCGCAAGCACGATATGCACGATGTTTTCCGACAGATCATGCTCGCCGGCAGAGATGAAAATCTTCGTGCCAGTAACATTATAGCTGCCATCGGCATTAGGTTCAGCTTTGGTGCGAATCAGACCTAAGTCAGAGCCGGCGTGCGATTCGGTCAAGCACATGGTGCCAGTCCACTCGCCTGATACTAGCTTAGTCAAATAAGTTTCTTTTTGCTCCGGCGTGCCGTGTGCTTCGACTGTGTTGATAGCACCGTGCGATAAGCCCGGGTACATACCAAATGACCAGTTTGCCGTGCCCATCATTTCGCTCATAGCGATACCGATGGTCGGTGGCAAGCCTTGGCCACCATGACCCTCTTCGGCTGACAACGAGCCGAAGCCAAGCTCAACGTATTTGGCATAAGCTTCTTTAAAGCCTTTAGGTGTGGTCACCACGCCATTGTCGAAATGACAGCCTTCTTCGTCGCCGGAGCGATTGATTGGCGCTAACTCGCCTTCGCAGAACTGGGCGCCGGCTTCCACGATGCTATCGATTAGCTCGCGGTTGGTTTCGCTAAATTTTGGCAGGCTGGCGTAGAGGCTTTCTAAGCCCAGCACATCGTGCATCACAAACTGCATGTCGCGTTGTGGCGCTTTGTATTGAAAAGCCATGAGTTATTCCTTTGTGTGTGCGGTGCAAGAAGCACAGCATAGGGTTTTATTTAACAGGCTATAGAGCAAAAAATACGCTTAAAACACAAGCAGCTCTGGCCTGAGGTCTACACAGTGTAGTGAAGATTCCGTCAATCACACAGTGCGATATGTGACCGACCATTCACGCTTTCTGTAATTCACTGTATTAACGACAAACTCAGTGTATTCACTTCATTGTCCTACTTTCGCTAGGACAAAGGCTGGTCATTTCGTCTATTACTGACTGCTCGGTCGTGCTTTAAGGCTTAGAGATGTCAAGTCTAGATGGCTAGCGGCCGTTTTGGCATCGCTCTCTGGCGCCCAAGGTAAAACGCCTAAACATGGCGCAGGCAGCCAGCGCTTGAGGGTTTCGATATTGTCATCGAGCTTGAGCATATCGGGCTCAATAACATTGGCGACCCATCCAACCAAGCGCAGGCCATCCTTCAAAATCGCCTCGGCAGATAAAAATGCGGCGTTGAGCGCACCTAAGCGCATGCCGACAATCAAAATTACCGGCACGCCTAAGGCCTTCGGCAAGGCACTGAGCATCTCGCGGTCATTAATAGGCACGCGCCAACCGCCAGCACCTTCTATTAAAGCAAGATCGGCACGATGACTTAGGCTGCCACGGCAAAAGCCCGAAAGCTGACTGATGCTTAAGCGCCGACCAGCCTCAGCAGCGGCCAAGTGCGGTGCGCAGGCTACCGGCAATGCAATCGGATTGACCTCTTCATAGCTGAGCTTGATGCTGCTCGCTGCCTGCAAGGCTAGGGCATCGCTATTGCGTAGGCCATCGACCGTGGCTTCACAACCGGCGGCCACGGGCTTGAGGCCGAGCGTGCTAAAGCCAGCTTGATTTGCGGCATTAAGCATCGCGACCGCGACATAAGTTTTACCGATGTCGGTGTCTGTGCCAGTGATGAAAAATGCCGCCATGCCTTACTCCTGATTACTTTCGGTTTTCAACATGCAGCAAGCCAAAGTAGGCCGATTAGAGCGCTCGAAATTGTGCGTGCCAAACCTTAAAGGTGAACGGTATACCGGCTGGTTCAGCTGCTTGCTCAAGACGCTTGATTAAATATTGATAGCCCTGCTTTCCCGCCAGCCCCGATTGCGGACTTTGCGACTGCTGGCTTTTTGGCTTGGCGGTGACGCCCATAGCGCGCAAATAGCTGAGCCATTCTGAGGCTGTATGAAAGTGGCGTGTATAGGTTTTTACTGCGTCGTGCTCGCAGGCCCAAGCTGAGCTTGGTATAGGCGAGGCTGAATCTGCTCGAGAGGCAAAGGCCTGCTGCCATTCGTTCAGTGGTAGCAATAATGCACCATCGCCCTGCTCGCCATGCAACGGGGCAAGACTGCCCGCCAGCGGAATCGCTAATTGCACACTGCCATCGCGACGAATTATACGATGCATCTCGGCAGCAACGGCAGCCGGAGCTAAACACCAATGCAGCGCGAAATGACTGACGATGGCGTCAACGCTGTGATCTATCAACGGGATGGCTAATGCTGAAGCCACCACGCGCGATACCTTGGCTTGCGGCGGCGCAGTGCGCAGCATGGCCTCGCTGATGTCTAACGCTACTAATGATGACACTTCTAGGCGAGCAGCAATGGCTGAGGCGAGATGGCACTGTCCAGCGCCTAGCTCCAAAACTAATCCTTGCGCGCGGCATTCAGCCAGCAGGTCGTTCATGGATGCCTGCTGAAGCTCAGAGACATTGGCGTAGGTAGTCGCTGCGCGCTGAAAATGCCGAGTGACTGTGCTCTGCCAACTGCTCAATGGCTGGCCACTTAAGGCTCGCTGAGTACTTCTAGGCTCCATGGTGAGGCAGCTCACTAGGCAATACCCATCTCGGCCAATAGCTCGTTCACAGCTTGCTCAAACGCCTCGGGCTGGGCCAAAAATGGCACATGACCACTACCCTCCAGTATGCGTAAAGGCAGGCCAGGTCGTAGCGCGCTCAAGTCATCGGAGACTAATGCCGGCACCAGCTGATCATGACGACCAAGCAGCACCGACACCGGCATTTTTAACTGGCTAAATGCTTCACGCAAATCCATGTCGTGCAATAACTGCAAGCCTTCGCGAAGCGCCCGTGGTGCTGGTAGACCATGGAAATACATGATTTCTTGCAGGAAGCGGATGTCGTTTTTGGCACGCGCCGAACCCATACATTGCAGCGATAAAAAGCGAATCAGTGTGGCTTCGGGGTCTTCATCAAAAAAGTTAGCGAAGGCGGCAAAGGTCTCGGGCGGCATGGCATGTGGCCAGTCGTCAGCTTTCACAAAGCATGGGTTGCTGGCGATGAGCATCAGTCCTGTTACTCGCTCGGGATACTTAGCAGCAAATGCCAAGGCCAGCTCACCGCCCAGCGACCAGCCCAGCCACAGTGCTTTTTCTGGCGCGACCGCTGCCAGCTGAGCAAGCACTGAATCTTGCGTTAGCGTTGCATTGGGCAATGGGCTACGACCCATGCCGGGCAGATCAATCACCGTGACACGAAAGCGCTCGAGCAAAAACGGCACCACCGGATCCCAGACTATCGTGTGCAGACCCCAGCCATGCAACAAGACCAAGTCTGGCGCGGCACTGCCGAGTGGGCCGGTGCTGTCATAGCTGTCGTGGTAGAGCATTAACGCGGTCATATGAAACTCAGTTTTGGTTTGAGAGAAAGCGCGGCGTCAACTCCGCCAGTGCATTAAGCAAGCCGACAATGGCCTCGCTGCTGTGCGCACTACTCAGCGTCACGCGCAAACGCGCACTGCCCACCGGCACAGTCGGCGGCCGTATGCTGCTAACCCAAAAGCCGCGGGCGAGCAACTCAGCACTGAGTGCGTTAGCACTGGCGGTGTCGCCAATTAGTATCGGCTGGATGGCCGTTTCGCTGGACATAAGCCGCCAACCTTGCGCCAATGCGCCGGTACGGAACTGCGCAATATTTGCCTGCAATTGGTCGCGTCGCCACTGATCATTGCGCACATGCTTTAACGCCACTCGAGTCACCGCAGCCAAAGCTGGCGGTAGCGCCGTAGTGTAAATCGCTGGCCTAGCCAACTGCTGTAGAGCATCGATTAATACGCGTGGACCGGCAGCGAAAGCACCATAGACACCAAAGGCTTTACCTAGCGTGCCAATGCGCAAAGGCACGGCGTCATTTGCTAGCGTGGCATGACTGACACTGCCGCGGCCCTCGCTGCCGATGACGCCAAAAGCATGGGCTTCATCAAGGATAAATAAGGCTTGTTGACGCTTAGCCACCACGACTAAATCGGCCACAGGTGCGATATCACCATCCATGCTGAACACGCCGTCGCTGACTAATACCCGCTTGGAAATACTCTCGGGCAGGCTCGCAAAACGCTGCTCTGCTGCGCTGGCATCGGCGTGAGCGTAGCGCAAATGCTTAGCGCCTGAGGCCATCGCGCCATCAATCAATGAGGCATGGTTTAGGCGATCTTGCACGATGGCATCGCCTCGACCCGCCAAGCCGGTGAGCACACCCAGATTGGCTAAATAGCCGTTGCCAAACAGCAGCACTGCTTCCACGCCGAGCCAATCCGCCAGCTCTTCGCTGAGCGCGGCGTGCTCGCGATGATGCCCACAGACTAGGCTGGCCGAACCGGCACCAACGCCAACGCGGCGCACGGCGTCGATCAAAGCATCTTGCAAGGCTGGTTCGGCGGCGAGACCTAAGTAGTCATTGCTACAGAAATTAGCGAGCCACTGGCCATCGCGCTGCACACGTGTGGCTTGCATCGAATCGATGCTGGCCGGCGCTCTACGCAAGCCATCACGATCGCGCGCTGCTAGCGTATTGACGAGCCAACTCTGCCAATTATCCGGCAGCGATGAGGTCATTGCGCTTAGACGCTCACTGCCATTGCGTCGTGCCAAAGCGGTTTAGCAGCGGCGTGCTGTGCGGGCACACGGGCCAACTCAGTACTGGCCGTATCGCTAGCGCTTTTATCGAGTGCAATATCCGACTCCACCATCGGCTTCAATCCCAGACGCTTAAACAGCATCAAGTCAGATTCAGCCTCAGGGTTGGCCGTAGTCAGCAATTTATCGCCGTAAAAAATCGAATTCGCGCCAGCCAAGAAGCATAGCGCCTGTTGCGACTCAGGCATTTCTTCACGACCAGCAGATAAACGCACCATGCTTTTCGGCATCAGAATGCGCGCAACTGCGATGGTACGTACAAACTCAAACGGATCTAGATCTTCAACATTGCCCAAGGGCGTGCCCGGAATTTTCACCAGTTGGTTAATCGGCACTGACTCAGGATGCGCCGGCAGCGTGGCCAATTGCGTCAATAAACCAATGCGATCTTCGCGGCGCTCGCCAAGGCCAACAATACCGCCAGCGCAAACTTTCATGCCAGCATCACGCACATGCGACAGCGTATCGAGACGATCTTGGTAGCTACGAGTAGTAATGATTTGCGCGTAATGCTCAGGGCTGGTGTCGAGGTTATGGTTGTAATAATCCAAGCCCGCCGTCGCCAACTCCGAGGCTTGATTTGAGTCGAGCATGCCCAGCGTCATGCAGGTTTCCAAACCTAGCGCCTTCACACGCTTCACCATTTCAATCACATAAGGCATGTCTTTTTCACGTGGACTGCGCCATGCAGCACCCATGCAAAAACGCGAGGCACCTTTCTCCCTAGCATTTGTCGCTTCTTCGACTACCTTTTCTATAGCGAGCAGCTTTTCTTTATCGAGGCCGGTGTCGTAGTGACCGGACTGCGAGCAGTACTTGCAGTCTTCGGGGCAGGCGCCGGTTTTAATCGACAGCAACGTGCTGACTTGCACGGCATTGGCGTCGAAGTTTTCACGGTGCACGGTCTGTGCACGAAACAGCAAATCATTAAATGGCAGGTCGAATAGCGCAGCAACTTCTGGCCGAGTCCAGTTATGACGAACGCTGTTTTGCACAGAGTCGCTAATAGCTTGCTGATGAGAAGTTGAATTATTGGCTGCGAAGGATTGCATATGAACCTCGGTGAGAATGTTGGCGCTAAAACGATAATGGCCGCTATTGTGACTAGACTGAACAGTCATCGTCAACTTATCTCAAGCAAATTAGTTGACGTACTGCGCGCCAATCGCTGCGTGCTCTGCCATGGCCGTGGTATTCGCCACTGCATTTGTGCCGATTGCTCTGCCGACTTACCTTGGCTAATGAGTGCCTGCGCTCGCTGCGCCCGACCACTTAGTGTTGATGCCGAGCGCTGCCAAGACTGCCTTGATGAGCCGCCATCTTGGCAACGAGCTTATGCATTATTTAACTTTAGCTTTCCTATTGATCGACTAATCTCGGCGCTGAAATATCATGGCCGCTTAGTACTTGCTGATTACTTTGGTCAGCGCTTAGCGGATCGTATCGATAGCGATGACCTGCCAGATCTCATCATCCCTGTGCCCATCCATGCCAAACGACTACAGCAGCGCGGCTATAACCAAACGCTGCTACTGGCACGAGTCATGGCCCAGCGCCTAAAGCGACCAGTCAGCGCACATCAGCTTTTACGCGTCCGCGACACTCGCATGCAAAAGACCCTGCACGCAGGCGAGCGGCGCAGCAACCTGACCGGAGCCTTTGTCTGGCACGGCCCAGCGCTTGAGCAACAGCACGTACTTTTAGTTGACGATGTCTTGACCACCGGTGCCACAGCCGAAGCCATCAGTCAGTGCCTACTTGCCGCTGGTGCGCGCCAAGTTGATATCTTAGTTATTGCCAGAACCTTGGCGCGATGACGCTTAGTGCTAGCTGCCAAGCCGCATGCGTTGCTAGAATGCGGGAAACTTGGGAGATGCCACGCATGCTGATGGCCTTTACCCTGAATAAGGGTTTGCTCGAACCAGTCGCCATTAATGCGGCAGAAGACCTCATCTCAGATATTTTGTGGATTGACCTGATCAACCCCACCGAAGAAGAGCGCGAATGGGTACGCACCGCCTATCAGCAAGAGCTGCCAAGCATCGACGACCTATACGAAATTGAGGCGACTTCACGCTTCTATGAAAACGACGATGGCCTGCACATCAGCTCATACTTTCTGAACTATGCCGATCAGTCATCAACCAATATTTCTGCTGCTTTCGTTTTCAATGGCGACCGATTATTTACGCTTCGCGAAGAGGAGCTTGCGGCATTTCGTCTGTTTCGCCTTCGTGCCCGCAAAGGCTTGGTTAACGTCAACAATCCAAAATCGATTTTAATTGGCCTGTTTGAAACCAAGGTGGAAAACCTCGCCGACATGATCGAGCGCATTGCCGCCGATTTAGAAGTCACCAGCGCGCAAGTATTGGGTAATGCCGAAACCGATGACATGGAGTCGCTATTGACCGAGATTGGTCAGCAGGAAGACATCATCGGTAAAGTGCGTATTTCCATGGTCGATTTGCAGCGCATGCTCTATCTGCTATTGCGCTCAGGCATGCTCAACACTGAGCTCAGCGAGCGCCTTCGCGACATCATCCGTGACTCTGAGTCACTGATCGCGCACACCTCATTTTTGTTCGATAAGATTAAGTTCTTGCTCGACACCACCCTCGGCTTTATTAACGTTAATCAGAACAAAATCATCAAGATTTTCTCTGTGGCCTCGGTGGTATTTTTACCGCCAACCATGATCGCCAGCGTCTACGGCATGAACTTTCGCATCATGCCTGAGCTCGACTGGACTATTGGCTACCCCTTCGCTATCGGCCTAATGGTGCTGTCAGCAGTAGCACCATTCCTCTATTTCAAACGTCGTAACTGGCTGTGAAACATCTTGCCGGCAGCCCTGAGTTGTTGGCACTAGAGCGCTTAATTGAGCAAGCTGGCTCTAAACTTTGCCCTGAAATCGTCACCCACATTCAGTGTGATGGCCAAACCCTGCCACTGTGGTGCTTAAGCCTTGGTACACGCCGACTCGATGCGCCGGCGATTGGCTATTTCGGCGGAGTGCATGGCGTCGAGCGTATCGGCAGCCAAGTGTTGATTGCCTACCTTAATAACTTAGTTCAACGCCTCAGCTGGGATAGCAGCTTGCACAGCCTGCTGGAAAAGGTACGGCTAGTTTTTGTGCCCATCGTCAATCCCGGCGGATTCTTACGTGGCACACGAGCCAACCCCGATGGCATTGATCTGATGCGCCATGCGCCTATCGATGCTGAGCACCGCGTACCTTGGCCACTCGGCGGCCAACGCCTAAGCTCTCGCCTGCCCTGGTTTCGCGGTCATGCCAACGAGGCATTAGCGCCAGAGGCAGAGGCACTATTTCGTGTCGTTCGCGAGCGCTTGCACAGCCATCCGTTTTCCATGGCTGTCGACTGCCATTCCGGCTTTGGCTTTCAAGACAGACTCTGGTTTCCTTACGCACGCAGCCATCAACCCTTTCCTCAGCTTGCCGAGGCCTATGCGCTGAATGAGCTGTTTCAGCGAACTTATCCGCACCACGACTTTTATGCCATTGAACCGCAGTCGTTGAGCTACACCACGCATGGAGATGTCTGGGACTACTTATATGATGAGCTGCGCGAATGCCAGCCCACTCACACCTTCCTACCCTTTACGCTCGAAATGGGTTCATGGATGTGGATGAAGAAAAATCCAAGGCAATTATTCAATCCATTAGGGCTATTCAACCCACTGCTACCGCATCGACATACTCGCGTACTACGGCGCCATCTAACCTGGTTTGACTTCATGCAGCAGGCCAGTTTGTCGCACCAAGCTTGGCTACCAAACAACGCTCAACGCGGCGCCCTACACGATGCCGCGCTTGACCTTTGGTATCGAAAGTCGACTTAAGCCGACCGGCTTTCACCTTCACTCAGCACGCCAAAATAAGCAGTGTTAACGCCCTGCTTCGCTAGCTCAGTCTTTAGCGCAATGACAGGTGCATCAATCGCCTCATCGGTGAGCTGAAAGGTATTGAAATGAATACCCAGTGAATATATCGCCTGTAAATCTTGATGCGCACGTACGGCATCGGCGGGATCCATATGTACCGGCCCCATAAACCAACGAGGTTCATACGCGCCGATAGGCAATAGCGCCAATCTAGGTGCACCAAAGTGCTCATAGATCGATTGAAAGTGCGGGCCATAGCCCGTGTCGCCGGCAAAATATAGCGAGCCCGCCGAGCTGCGCACCAGCAAGCTACCCCATAACGTGCGATTACGATCACGCGCTCCACGGCCTGAGAAATGCTGTGCCGGCAAGAAAAATAGTTCCAGTGGCCCGAGCGTTACTGACTGCCACCAATCCAGCGCCATCACAGTATCGATGCCATGCGCTTTAAGCACTGCATCAACGCCTAGGCCTGTGACGATCATCGGTTTATCGCGCTCATGCAGCCACATCAAGGTGCGAATATCGAGATGATCATAGTGGTCATGGCTTAGTAATACAGCGTGAATTGGCGGGAGGTCATCGAGTGCGATACCAACACTGCGCACGCGCTTGGGACCAGCAAAGGTGACAGGACTAACGCGGTCCGACCAAACAGGATCAGTAAGTAAGTTCCATGGCCCAATTTGCACCAGCACGGTGGCGTGATTGACGTAAGTCACGCGCCAGTCGGCGATTTGCTCGCTGTGGCATGCCGTTGGTTTTGCCGTTGGCTCGGAGTCTACCCATTGCGGCCATTGCTCAGGCTGGCGAGTTCGCAGCCAGCGTAAGGCTGCCCAAGCATCATGCTTGATGTACTTGCCATGGTTGCGAAAAGTCTCGCCATTCCAATGTGCATTTGGTGCCAGAGAAATTTTTGGCTTCGAGAGAAAGCCGAGTTTGGCCTTAAAGCGCGCCAACGTGGCTTCAGCAGAGTAGCGCAACGAATTTACGTCCTCAGTGCTCATGCGGAGCCTGCTTATTAGGCTGTGTCGCGCGCACCGTAGCATTCAGTGCTAGCACCTCACCATTCGCTAAACTCAAACGCACAGGCACTGAGTCACCCACTCGCAATGGTTGGCGCAAGTTCAGCAGCATCAAATGGCTAGCGCCGGGTGCAAGGGTCGTATCACCCACTGGCAGCTCAATGACGTGGCGCTGCGACATGCGCATATGGCCATCCGCCATACTCATGTCGTGCCACTCCACGCGCTCTGCCACAGGGCTGCTCATCTTTGTAATGGCTACTGCCTTAGCGCCTGCATTATGCAAAGTGACAAACAGCGCAGCGGCCGGCGATACCGGAGGCACTTCACGCACCCAGGCATCACGCGCAATAATCTGCGGCTTAGCAGACGTAAGCGATTTGGCTGGCACTGCACTCGCCTCAGCCCATACCGCACCGCTCATTAGTAGCAAAGCGCCCGCCAGCAAACAGCCTTTCATACACCCTCCCGAGGTTCCTGCATCAAGACTTTCGCCTCTTTCACGATAGCGTCAACGCCAGCTTGTTGATCATACAAACGCCGCACCCGGCCATCACGATCGATCAAATATAAGTAATCTGAATGACTAACGTCATCGCCGTTGACCGAAACATATGCACCATACTGCTTCGCCACCACAGCAATGGCCTCAGGCGTGCCCGTTAAGCCAACAATCTGCGGGCTAAAATAGCTCACGTATTTGTGCAAAATTTCTGGCGTATCGCGTGCAGGATCGATGCTAATCATAATCGTCTGCAGCTTAGCGCCATCATCGCCCAAAGCGTCTAGCACCGCTCGATAACGCGCCAATGTCATTGGACAAATATCGGGGCAATGCGTGTAGCCAAAGCTCAGTAAGCGAACCTGGCCTGAGCTGTCTTGCAACGCAAAGGGCTGGCCATTGGCATTATCTAAACTAAATTCGCCACCCAGCTTTAATACTGGCAAACCCGAATACACGGGGCGTTGAAGCCAAGCCCACGCCGCTAAACCAACACTGATAACCAGTGCAGCAACAATGGCGATGCGGAGTTTTTTACGTGGCGATTTACTCATCTTTTAAGGCCCTTGTATCGGTGTCATTTGGCGTGCAGGAATCGTCCCTAAACGCGTGCTCAACTTGGTTTCGCCGCGACCAAAAAGCCGAGCATAACTCACCGCATTCGCCATGACTTTTTTCACGTAGTCACGCGTCTCAGGAAACGGAATGCTTTCGATGTATTGAGTCGCATCCATCGCGGTATCAGGCTGCCACTCCAAGGCTCGGCGTGGGCCTGCGTTATAGCCTGCAGTTGCCAGCACGGGATGCCCCAAAGTGTCTTCGACATGACGCAAATAGTAGGTGCCGAGCTGCACGTTTTGCCCAGCATCATTGGTCATGCTGGCGCTATAAGGAATGCCCAGTTGTTTCGCCACCCATTGCGCGGTACCCGGCATGAGCTGCATCAAGCCACTAGCCCCTGCACCAGAGGTAGCTTTCGGTGCAAAGCGGCTTTCTTGACGCATCAAGCCATAAACCCAAGCTTCATCAAGCGCCATGTCTTTAGCATAGGCTTGAGTGATGTCGCGGTAAGGCGCGATAAAACGGTAATGCAGGGCATGATCGGCCTGCGTGCGCTCAGCGGCATAAATGGCGCGGTCATACCAGCCCATAGCATTAGCCTGATTCGCCGCAGTTAGCAGCAAGCGATCATCACTGCCGCGCACCGACCAGTTAAACTCGCTCGCCGACTCCCAGCGCAGGCCCAAACCATAAAGCGCAAAAGCTCGCTGAAAGCCCGCGTGCTTGGCTAGACGAGCACGGTCGGCATCATTAATGTTTATTTTCTCTGGCACTGGGCCCATGGCCTGACCTAAGCGCTCGCGCGCCAGCAAACCATAATAATCATCGTCATTACTCAAGCCGGCAAACAACGTCTGCGCGCTATTGCCATAAAGCTTACGCTGCGACTTTGTTTGGTCTGTATCGGAGCTCATCGCACTATTGGCACGCGCTGCCCAAAAGCGCCACGCACGCTCCTGGCGAATGCTCGCAGGCATAGTTGCATAGCCTTTTAAATACGCCGGCCATTGGCCCAGTCGAACCAGTAGACGCAACCTAGCCTCACGTTGTAAATCCGACCACGGCGCCGACTCACTGCGCGCAAACCAAATCTCGCTATCAGCATTAAATTGGCGCGCACCGGTCATCGCGAGCTGGCGCCATGCCAATGCCGATTGCTCCGCTAGCTCATCACCTTCGACCTCTAAATGCGTCAGCGCTGCCGGCAAATTCGTGCGAGCCCATCGGCCATACGCCCAAACGGCCAATTCGCGATCGAGGCGCTGCTTAGGATTAAAGCGCGCCAAAAATACTTCTGGCTGATCACGCACCTGCTGCTGTGTGGCGGCGTTTAGCGTGAGATTTAGGCTTTGCGCTAAATAGCGTGCCAGGCCTTGCGCATTGGCCTCCATGGCAAGGCGAAAGCGCGTCCATTTTGCTTCATCGTCAATTAGACCTGTGCGCTGAAGCTGCGCTTGCACTGGCAAACATTCCGAGGGCAAATCTTTTGCCGTGTACCACAGCGGCGTTACGGCATCGTGCAGTTTGATATCGGGCTTAGCCGCCATCATCGCCTGCCAGTTGTAGCACTGCAGGGTGATGCTAGGCGTATCGATAAGTAGCGGGTACTGGCGCTGAAAGCTGGTCCAGTCGCTGCGCTTGGCCAACTGCTCTAGCCATTCCATGCGTAGCTTTTCGGCTAAATAGCTGCCCTTCTCTTTCGCGAGAAAAGCATCTACATCAGCTGTGGCATCTGGCAACTTTAATCGCCGCCAAAGCTGCCAAAACTCGGCATAAACTTGTAAAGGTGAGTCACTGAGCTGGCGCTGAGCTTTTGCTAGCGCATCATGATTACCAGTTCGAAAAGCATCACGAGCGGCCAAATAGTCACTGTCGGCGGCCATTACAGGGCTAATCCAAGCAATAGCAGCTACTGCTAAAATACGTATGAACGCCGGCATTTTTGCTCCTTTAAAGCCATTTCGCGCTAGCGCGCAGCATAGCTGTATAATGCGCGCGTTTAATAGGACGGATTAACGCGCTCATGGCTCGCAAGCTATACATCGAAACACAAGGTTGCCAAATGAACGAGTACGACTCCTCACGGATGCTCGACTTGCTCAGCGACTCTCATCAACTCGTTCGCACCGACGTGGCGGAAGAGGCTGACGTGCTCTTGCTCAACACCTGCTCGATTCGCGAAAAGGCGCAAGAGAAAGTGTTCTCTCAGCTCGGCCGATGGCAGCGTTTAAAACTCGCCCGTCCTGAAGTGATTATCGGTGTTGGTGGCTGTGTTGCCTCGCAGGAAGGCGAAGGCATTTTGCAGCGCGCGCCCTATGTCGATATGGTATTTGGCCCGCAAACATTGCACCGCCTGCCGCAAATGCTCAATGACTTATCGGTGCAACCCGCCGACCGCGAGCGCATTGCCCAGGTCGATGTGCGCTTCCCTGAAAATGAGAAATTCGACTTCCTGCCTGAGCCTCGAATCGAAGGCCACAAAGCCTTTGTCTCAATCATGGAGGGCTGTTCGAAATACTGCAGTTTCTGCGTGGTGCCCTACACTCGCGGCGAAGAGGTCTCACGCCCGTTCGATGATGTCATCGCCGAAGTTGCCCATATTGCGCGCCAAGGCGTGCGCGAAGTCACGCTGCTTGGGCAAAATGTGAATGGCTATTATGGCGAGCATCACGACGGCCATATTTGTGGCTTTGCTGAGCTCTTGCGCGCGGTTGCGGCGATCCCCGGCATTGGCCGCATTCGCTACACCACCTCGCATCCACTCGAATTCAACGACGCCTTAATTCAAGCGCATGCCGATGTGCCTGAGCTGGCCGCGCATGTGCATTTACCGGTGCAAAGTGGCTCCAACCGCATTTTGGCGGCGATGAAGCGCAACCATGAAATCGACACTTATAAAGACACCATCACGCGCTTAAAAGCAGCGAAGCCAGGCATCGAAATCGCCTCGGATTTCATCATTGGTTTCCCTAATGAAACTGAGGAAGACTTTGAAGACACGCTGAAGCTAATCGAGTTTGTCGACTACGATCATTCCTATAGTTTCATTTACTCAAAACGCCCCGGCACACCAGCAGCTGAGTTGCCTGATAGTGTCTCGCACGTTGAAAAAAAGCAGCGTTTACAACGCCTGCAAACCATGATCGCCAGAAACACCGGCCGCAAAACCGATGCCATGATGGACACCGAACAACGCGTGCTAATTGATCGCGAATCGAAGCGTTATCCGGGCTACTTGGTGGGCATTGCCGAGAATACACGTTGGATTCATTTCCCCGGCGACGCCAGCTTAATTGGTCGTTTTGCCACGCTAAAAATCAGTGGCATTGAATCGATTAATGCCCTGCGCGCTGAAGCAGCACTATGGGTCGAGTCTGACGAGGAAGCGAGCATCGGTGTCATGCCCATCCCCGGTCGTATTCCGCTATGGCATGCGGCGGTGTAAACAGCTCTCTAGCTTTAAGCGCCCGATGTCTAACAGCTCGGGCGCTTAAAGCTTAAGCTTGCTGCAGTAAAAGCGCTAAATACAGGCCATATACCGCCAGCAACAGAGCACCTTCGACACGATTGACCCGCCATCCAGTCCAGAGCAGCGGGAAAAGCAGCAGCGTAATACCCAGCATCCAGAGCATGTCGTTGCTGACTAGCGCAGCAGACACGGGCAATGGCGCGATGCTCGCGGTGATGCCTAAGACCATCAAGATATTGAATAAGTTTGAGCCAATAACGTTGCCAATGGCCATGTCACTGCGGCCGCGCAAACTTGATACTAGCGAGGCCACTACTTCCGGCAAGCCCGTGCCCATCGAGACAATGGTTAGGCCTATCACCCGCTCCGACCAACCCCAGAGCCGCGCTAAATCCGATGCGCCTTGAACCGTAAGCTGCGCACCAAACGCCAATAGCACTGTGCCACCGGCAACTAGGCCGAGACTAGGCAGCAGCGTTGGCGGCGTCTCCATAACCAATAGCGCCTGCGTTTCTGCGTCGAATTGTTCGAGCTCATTAGCCGTCGCTTGGCCGCGCACCAGCCGCACAACATAGGCGGTAAAGCCGACATAAAAGGCGATACAAAGGAGCGCATCGAGCCGGCTAATCATTAAGTCTTGGGCGATGACAAGGCCAAACAATGTCATCAATAAAAGCACCGGATATTCGAGCCTGAGCGTATTGCCCTCAACGGCAAACGGTCGAATGATCGCGCACAGGCCGAGAATAAAGGCGATATTGAAAATATTAGAGCCAACCACATTGGCCATTGCAATGTCTGTGCTGCCTTGCATGGCCGCTGCACCGCTCACGGCAAGCTCAGGTATCGAGGTGCCCGCTGCGACTACCGTCAGGCCAATTACCGCAGGCGATAAGCGCCACAGTGTGGCCAAGCGCACAGCGCCACGCAGCATAACTTCACCACCCACAACCAACAGAGTGATGCCCGCAGCGACAAGCAGTAAAGCGATAATCATGGCCTAGCTCCTGGTCTGCGCATCACGGCGCCATTGGTCCAATAAAATACCTGTTGCCACACCAGCGTTGAGCGATTCGGCACCGCCAAAGCACGGAATACTCACACGCTCACTAAGCTGCGAGGCAATCGCCGCACTGATGCCTTTGGATTCGTTACCGATGACGAGTACGCCCGGCTGCTGCGCAGAAAACAGTGGGCCGCGTAATGCGTGCGTGCTTTCGCCATCCATCACCGCGCCACAAACAACGGCCTGCGCGCGCGCGGCAGCCAACCATTCGGGTAGATCCACGACATGAAATGGCACACGCAAAAACGAGCCCATGCTGGCGGCAATGACTTTCGGGTTAAATAATTCAGTGGTGGTTTGCGAGGCGACGATCTGACTCACGCCATACCAGTCGGCAAGGCGCAAAATAGTGCCGAGATTACCGGGGTCGCGTAGATCATCTAGCGCAAGCGTGAGTTGGCCTTCGCGCAGAGGCATAGCGCGCCAAGCGCGCTGACCGGCAATCGCCAAGGCTGATTCGTTATTGGTGTAATTGCCCAAACTGCTTAATAAGCTGGCGCTGATTTCGATTAGGCGTAGGCCACGACGACTAGTAGCATCGCGAAATTCAGCAGCTTGCTCGTGGCTGGCGTAGACCGCGACAACGGGCCAGTCCGAGGCTAGAAGTTCGTGAACACTTTTCGCGCCTTCAACCAGAAATGCCGACTGCTCGCGGCGTCCGGCTTTTTGTTGCAATGCGCGAACGCGTTTGTGCTCAGCTTTGGTGATTTCAGCAGAAGATGACATGACGTGGGATGACCTGAGTAGTTACCAAGACCGTAGCAACAAAGCTGTCGCCACGGCCTTGCATGCTAACCGTCCTAGGCAACTAACGACAATGCCGGCGTTTCAATTCGGGCTAAAAATTCACGCATATGACGGAATGCCAAGCGTCCTTCTGGCAATACTGCAGCCATAAATGGAAACACATGCGGCATGCGATGCCATTCTTCATAGACAACTTTTACGCCAGCTGCACGCGCATTCTCGACAGTTCGGCGCGCATCATCACGTAAAATTTCAGTCGAGCCGACCATAATGTATAGCGGTGGCAAGCCACGGAAATTGCCATGCACCGGCGACACTAGGGCATCGAAGGGGCTGCGATTACGTGTCAGAAAGCGGCAGATATAGCCCAAAGCGGCATTGGGAATGTACGGATCTCGGCGTGGATGTGCGGTTAACGCTAGCGAGTCAGCGCTCAGATCCGTCCATGGCGAGATACAAATTGCCGCTCTCGGCAAGCTAATGCCACGATCGCGTAAAGTTTGCAGCAGCACCAAGGTTAAGTGGCCACCAGCAGAGTCGCCTGCCACCGTGATATCCGAACCTTTATAGCCCTGGCTTAGCAAATACTTATAGGAAGCAACGGCGTCATCGCGCCAATCTTCGAAGCTATGGCGTGGAGCAAGTCGGTAGTCGATAGCAAAAACTGGCCGCGACAAGGCTTGCGAGAGCCGCCAAGTGATTTGCCTATGCAGCGAGCCTGAGCCAAAAAAATAACCGCCGCCATGCAAGTACAGCACCACGCGCGAGGCATTATGCGCTTTCGGTGATACCACCCACTCACCGCGAACATCAGCTCGATGCACCGGCGTTATACGCACTGCTTTCGGTGCGCGCTTAAGCACAGCCCCCAACGCACCAAAGCCTTTCCTTAAAGCAATCAGCCCCTCAGGTGAGCGAACTAGCGTGCTAGCAAGCGGGCGAACAGTTGCCGACATAAGCCAACCAACAGCATGCGCCTGCTTACTGGCATGCGGATAAGGGTGGTGCGGATCTGATGTTGTCATGGCAGGCCTTCTGTCTTTATTTATTGTTATCGACGGAGCAGTGAATTACTTAACTTTTGCGCACCTAAGCATCGAACATATCAGACGTATGTCTGGTCGCCAATGAATTTCCCTAGTGAAATTGTGGAAATTTGTAGTAGGACAATGCATGCGCTTCAGTAACTGCCGCGACTCGTCAATTTCGGTTATTCTCTGTGCACAAACTCACCGAGAACACTGCCCTTTTGAATACGTCTGAACACACCAGCACGCTGGAACTTAGCCCGCAAGATCCTCGCCGTTTAGCCATTCTTTGTGGCCAATTCAATGAGCACATCAAACTTATTGAGCAGCGCCTCAACCTGCGCGTACTGCATCGTGGCTACAGCCTCGAGATTATTGGCGAGGCTGATATGCGCGAAATAGCGGTCACCGTGCTCGAGCGACTCTATGCAGAAACTGATGACAGTCTAACGCTGGCACCTGAGACCGTGCATTTAGTACTGCAAATTGCACTTGGCGAGCTATCCAGCAATCCTGTGCACGTCGGTGGTGGCGAAGGCCCCGTGTTAATGACGAAAAAAGGCACTATTCGACCGCGCGGGCAAAATCAACAGCGCTATGTCGAGCAGATTCTCAGTCACGACATCAGCTTTGGCGTGGGCCCTGCCGGTACTGGCAAGACGTATTTGGCCGTAGCTTGTGCAGTCGACCAGCTCGAAAAAGACCAAGTGAAGCGCATATTGCTGGTGCGGCCGGCGGTTGAGGCCGGCGAAAAGCTCGGCTTTTTGCCCGGCGACTTATCAGAAAAAATTAACCCGTATTTGCGCCCGCTCTATGACGCGCTATACGAAATGCTCGGCCTTGAGCGCGTGGCGAAATTGATTGAACGCCAAGTCATTGAAGTTGCACCGCTGGCCTATATGCGCGGGCGCACACTCAATCACGCCTTCATCATTTTGGATGAAGCACAAAACACCACGCCGGAACAAATGAAGATGTTTTTGACGCGCTTGGGCTATGGCTCGCGCGCCGTCATTACTGGCGATATCAGCCAAGTCGACTTGCCTCGCGGCATGGAGTCTGGCCTGACTCAGGCGCTGACTATTTTAGAGCAGGTCAAAGGCATTCATGTCACGCGCTTCGCCTCGCGCGACGTCGTACGCCATCCCTTGGTGATGCGCATTGTCGACGCTTATGAAGCCTGGGATGCGAAACAGCCAGCGCCGCGAGGTCATCATGGCCGCTAATGTTTGGTTAGACGTCGACGACGGTATCAGCCCAAAAGGCTTGCCCACTGAAGTTGATTGCACGCGCTATGTAGACGCTGTGCTGAGAGCGCTCAGCATTACGCAGCCGTGCTCGGTCGATATTCGCATCGTGAGCAAAGAAGAAGGCCGCGAGCTCAATGCGCAGTATCGCGACAAAAATTACGCCACCAATGTGCTGTCATTCCCAGCCGATTTGCCCGAAGCCCTGCTCGCCGAACTTGATGAGCGGCCATTAGGCGACTTGGCCATTTGCGCCGATGTTGTTGCCACAGAAGCGCATGAGCAAGGCAAGCCTTTAGCGGCGCATTGGGCGCATATGATTGTCCACGGCAGCTTGCATTTACTCGGTTATGACCACATTGAACTAGACGATGCCGCACGCATGGAACCTCTAGAACTTGAGATATTGTCGTGTCTTGGCATCGATAACCCGTATGATGACGACCTGACAAACAACGCACTAGAAGAGGGGAAAACATCGCCATGAGCGAGGATCGATCGTCTGGAGACACATCGAAGTCGTGGTTAAGCCGCTTAGCGGATGCCTGGAGTGGCGAAATCAACACCCGCGAGGAGCTGCTCGAAATTATTCGTGAGTCGGCAAAGCGCGGATTAATGGATGTTGAAGCACAGCGCATTATTGAATCCACGCTACAAGTCTCTGAGCGCCAAGTGCGCGAGATTATGATCCCTCGTGCGCAGATGGTTGCCCTGCGTGCCGACGAAACCGTCAGCAATGCCATGGCTGGTTTGATTGAGTCAGCACATTCACGCTTCCCCGTTATCGCCACCGATAATCCCGATGAAGTCGTGGGCATTTTGTTTGCCAAAGACCTATTGAAACTGGTCAATAATCATTGCGACGATGCCACTGTGATGGAATTTTTACGGCCAGTGTTTTTTGTGCCGGAATCCACGCACTTGGATAAATTGATTCGCGAGTTTCGCAGCAAAAAAAGCCATATGGCCATCGTCGTCAATGAGTATGGCGGCATTGCCGGCCTAGTCACTTTTGAAGATGCACTAGAGCAAATCGTTGGCGAAATTGACGATGAGCATGACGAAGATGAAAGCTTTGAAGATCAAGATATTCGAGAAATGCATCCTGGCGAATGGCTAGTAAAAGCCTTCACGCCCATCGCCGAATTTAACGACTACTTCAAAAGCAATTTCAGCAATGACGACTTCGACACCATCGCCGGCATCATTCTCAACGCCTTCGAACGCCTGCCCGAACAAGGCGAAGTGATCGAGCTAGATCGCTGGCGCTTCAGTGTTCTGCAAGCCGACAACCGCACCATTCGCCTACTTAAAGTTGAAGTTCGCTAAACAATGAAACGCTTTTTTGCCCTGCTCGACGCCCTGAGACAAACACCTCTGCGCACGCCACTCGCGCTCATCCTTGGCGCGCTCATGCCCTTCGGCCTTGCGCCTTACAACGCGTGGCCCGTGGCACTTTTGGCACTCGCATTGTTTGCCAATTTGCTCGAGCAAAGCAGCGCGCGTCGTAGCGCTTGGCTGCACTATATGTTCGGCGCGGGCTTATGGCTGCACGGCAGCAGCTGGCTATTAGTATCGATGCACGACTACGGCAACACCAGTTGGCCAGTCTCACTGCTCATGCTTGCTGTGGTTGCACTGGTGATGGCGTTGCTCTTTGTCCCCGGAGGCTGGCTGTATGGCCGTCTAAAGCTCTGGCGCTTGAATTGGCTGGCACTTCCGGCGCTACTGGTGCTGGGCGAATGGCTGCGCTCATGGCTACTGACCGGCTTCCCCTGGCTGATGACAGGCTACGGCTTTATCGATACGCCGTTGTCGGGCTGGGCACCGCTCATGGGCATCTATGGCGTGAGCTTGGCCGCCGGCATCAGTGCCGTGGCTTTGCTCAGCATCTTGCGTCATGGCAAGGCCGCGCCTGGCGCCATTATCGCGATCGCTCTGACATGGTTGGTTGGTGGATTACTCGCCCCCATCAGCTGGACCACAATCAATAAAGAAGCGCCAGTTAGCGTTAGCTTGGTACAGGGTAATATTCCACAAGAGTCGAAATGGGCTTTGGAATGGCGCGACAAAACCACCGCTATTTATCAAGACTTATCAAAAAGCGAATGGGGTCGCGACTTAGTCATTTGGCCTGAAGCAGCCATCCCGCAATTTGCTCATGAAGCCAGAGACCTATTGGCTGATCTTGATTATGAAGCGATAAAAGCTGGCAGCGCCTTTGTTACCGGCATTCCCTACGCAACATGGAACAATGATCGCACCGAGATATTGTTTTACAACAGCATCATGGCATCGGGCGATGGCCTAGGCATTTATCACAAGCAGCAGCTAGTGCCGATTGGCGAATACATTCCCTTTGAAAAATGGATTCGCGGCACTATTCCATTCTTTGATTTGCCCATGTCTAGTTTCACTTGGGGCCCCGCCGAGCAGGGGCCGTTGCTGGTCAAAGGCCGCACGCTAGCACCGTTTATTTGCTACGAAATTGCTTATCCATCGTTGGTGCAACGCTTATCGAACGTGGATTATTTAGTCACGGTGAGCAATGACGGCTGGTTCGGCCATTCGATAGGCCCGGCGCAACACTTTCAGATGGTGCGGATGCGCGCGAAAGAAACCGGTCGCTATATTGTACGCGCCACCAACAATGGCGTGACGGCATTCATCGACCCACAAGGCCATGTCGTCAGCCAAGCGCCGTCATTTACACGCACCGTATTACGTGGCGAAATTTATCCCGCGCATGGCCTCACGCCATGGCAGCGCACCGGCGTCTGGCCAGTGCTATTACTCTGTGTTTTGCTATTACTGGTTAGCTGGCAACGCAGTGTTCGCCTAGGCCGTAGCAGCGATAAGACA
Organism: Paraperlucidibaca sp.; assembly: GCF_982810325.1. Lineage (NCBI taxonomy): Bacteria > Pseudomonadati > Pseudomonadota > Gammaproteobacteria > Moraxellales > Moraxellaceae > Paraperlucidibaca > Paraperlucidibaca sp. Next base: position 108,296 of record NZ_CEYEMI010000001.1, on the reverse strand, counting down.
GGCCAGTAATCGCTGCTCACGCAGAGCCCAATCCAGATCGATTGGGCTTATGATTTCCACGCGACTGTCGCTGCGGTATTCGCTCGAGCGAATAGCTAAATCCAGCGCTGTAGCGTTAAAAAATATCCAGCCTTTATCGGTATGAAACACACCCTTCACGCGCTCGGCGTCGCGCCATGACATCAGCTCAGTAAGCAACTCATCGTGGCAAAAACACCAGCTTGCCGGCAATATCCAACCGCCAATGAAGTGGCCTTGAGCTGACTCATGGTAGTGATACGGCGGAAGCTTGGCCTGTGCGGCTTGTTCAGCACTTACGCCATCTAAGCGAGGGCTTAGCGCTGCAATAACTGGCGCATGTAGCAGACTGCGACGCTGCTGCTTTGGCGCCTTCGCTGCCACCGATAAAGCCTCAATACGCGATGACTCGGGCCCAACAAATGCCAGCAGAGCCTTCGCTGGCGATAGCTCAGCAGCAAACTCATTGGCGGTTATTCGCTCAGCATCGCTGAGCACATCGGCTTTGCTAAATAGCAGCACATCGGCCACCGCTACTTGCGCAATAAACGTCTCATGCTCGCGCACTCTGGCATCGTTAAGCATGCGCGCATCGAGCACACAAACACTCGCCGCCAAGCTCAAGTATGGTTGCCAGTGCGCCTCCTGTAGCATCTCAATAATCTGCGTTGGGTGGCCCAAGCCCGTCGGCTCAATGATCAGGCGATCAATATCGCCGCGACTGGTTATTTTCCCCAGCGCCAGCTGCAGTGGCATATTTTGCAAGCAGCAAATACAGCCACCAGCGACTTCTTGAATAAATACATCGTCGCCTGCCCAAGCTGTTTGGTCGATGCCGATCTGACCAAATTCATTGACCAAAATTGCCCAGCGTTCATCGACTGGCTTCTCGGCCATCCAGCGCGAAATCAAGGTGGTTTTACCAGCGCCTAAAAAGCCGGTGACTAGATGCACTGAAAGCTTTTTCGCAGGCGCGGCCTTAAAGCTCATGCCTTGAGCGCCGGCGTTTGGCTCAGCGGAGTTTGTGGGTAAAGTCATGTAAAGTTCACCGATTCTGTCTGGTCTACGCTTCTGTTCAGCACTCGCCATAGGCACAATGCCTGCAGCCACACTAGACTTAAAAATCGATGATGACACAGGGATGCCTGCGATGAATATTTTGATCACCGGCGGCACAGGATTTATTGGCGCTCAACTCGTACCTGTATTAGTCGGCGCACCCGATCAAGCTCAAGGCGACCACCTAACATTGCTGACCCGCCAGCCCGAAAAAATGGCGAAGCATTATGCCGCTTGGGCCGACACTGGCCGCCTGCGCTTTGTTTCCTCACTCGATGCGCTAGCGCGTGATGAAGCCTTCGATGCCGTCATCAATCTTGCCGGCGAAGGCATCGCTGATAAGCCTTGGACTACTCAAAGAAAGCTCGAACTACATGCCAGCCGCGTGCTGCTTACCGAGTCACTTGGCGATTGGCTACGCCGCGCTAAGCACAAGCCCAATGTGCTTATTTCAGGCTCTGCTGTTGGATGGTATGGCAGCCAAGGTGAGCGTATTTTAGATGAAGAATCGTCTGCCGAAAGCGGCGACTACACCCATCATCTTTGCCGCGACTGGGAAGCCGCCGCGCTTGCCGCCGCGCCAGCAAACGCGCGCGTATGCACTTTGCGCTTAGGCGTCGTTATAGGCCCAGGCGGCGGTATGTTGCGCCGCTTATTGCCAGTGTTTGGCTTAGGCTTGGGAGGCGTTTTGGGCAATGGCGAACAGTATTTGTCCTGGGTGTCGCGCAGCGATGTGGTCCAAGTGGTTTTACGCATGCTCACCGATCGTTCATTACACGGCGTGTTTAACCTTACCGCACCCGCGCCAGTGAGCAATGCCGAATTCACTCGCACATTAGCCCGATTATTGCGTCGCCCAGCATTTTTACGTGTGCCCGCCAGCGTGCTGAAACTAGGCCTTGGTGAGATGTCCACTCTCTTGCTCGATGGCCAACGCGTCATGCCTAGCCGCTTACTAAGCGCCGACTATCGCTTCCTTCATAGCACGCTAGAAGATGCCTTACGCTCGGCGCTCTCAAGAAACGACAGCTCAAGAGATAACGATTAATGAAACGGGTCACTTGGCAAAATGCACTGGGGCTGCTTGCGCTTAGCATCGGAATTAGCTCAGCACAGGCAAGCACAGCTGCTGCTGCGGCCGCCTGCTCAGATATTAGCCAAGACACTCAGCTCACACTCGCACGCTATGTTGAGCGCAGTCTTTGCGCCAATCTAGACACTCGCGCTGCATGGCAACGCGTGCAAACTCAACGTGCACAAGTTGGCGCTGCCAACTCAGGCTATTATCCCAGCTTAAATATTAGTGCCAGCAGCAGCCGTGATTTTGGCGACCGCGTAGCCGGCACTGACCCAGATCAACGCACATTGAGCGCCAATGCGAGCTGGCTACTTTATGATTTTGGCGGTCGCGATGCTGGTGTCTCACAAGCGAAAAGCACTCTTTTTGGCCTTCAAGCCAGTGCCGATGCCAGCATCCACAGTCTCGCGGCGCAAGCGGTTGCCACCTGGTTTAATCGCCTCGCCGCAGAGGCCAGCGTCGCTAGCGCTAAATCTTCATTAGCTGCCGCAAAAGAGACTGCCGAAGCCGCTGAAAAGCGCATTAAAGTTGGCGTTGGAACACGCGAAGATACGCTGCAAGCGCAAACCGCTTTGGCTCAAGCAGAGTTGGTGCTCATCCAGCGTGAAGGCGAACTTGCCGCCAGCAATGGTCAGCTAGCCGTGCTCGCCAACTACCCCGCCAATACGGCCCTTACACCGCAGACCACCCTGCCCGATCCAAGCCAACTCAGCGCACCGCCTGCGCTTGCAGTATTGATGCAACTGGCCGATGAACGCCGGCCAGAACGTATCGCGCAGGAGCAGCAAGTCGCCGCTGCTGAGTCATCACTAGATCAATTAGCTGCGCAACGCCTGCCGCGCATTAGCCTCAACGCCAGTGCTGGCGATAGCCGAAATAGCTTTGGCCAGCGCGACTCCGGCCAAGTCGCTGTGACTGCAACCTTGCCACTGTTTACCGGCTTTCAGCAGCGCTATCAGGAGCGTGGTGCGCAAAGCCAAATTGATCAACAAACGCTTGAGCTCGATCGCATTCGCCAGCAAGTCGGCCTTGATGTCTGGCTGGCATGGCAGCAAGTCAATACCGCTCGTTCACGCATCGATGCAACCGACAGCTTGCTGGCATCGGCAGCCGAATCTAGCCGTGCCGCCCTAGCGCGCTACCGAGCCGGCCTAGGCAATGTGCTCAATGTCTTAACCGCTCAAAGCACCCTCGCCGATGCTCGCCAACAACAAGCACGCGCCCGCTTCGACTGGGCCAGCGCACGCGTTCAACTCGCGCGCGCCGCCGGCCTACTCACCGCCTCACCCGATGCTGCATTTCAGGATATCCAACCATGACCGCCTCTCGTCTCCGCTGGCTTGCCATCCTCGGCCTTATTGTTATCGCTGCCCTCATCATGCGCAGCTGCTTTAGCGGCAGCGATGCCCCGCGCTACGAATTCGCCAGTGTCGATCGTGGCGACATTGCCCAAACCGTGTCGGCCAATGGCCAGCTCAGTCCTGTCACGCTAGTCTCCGTTGGCACCCAAGTCTCCGGCATCGTCACCTCCTATACCGCCGACTTCAACGACAAGGTCAGTGCTGGCCAAGTGCTGATGCGCCTCGATGACTCGCTGCTGCAAGCTCAACTTACACAGTCGCGCGCCAACCTAAGCAGCACACAGGCCGGCTTAGCACTGGCTAATGCAAATTGGCGGCGCATCGGCCCCTTAGCCAGCGAAGGCTTTGCTTCCACACAAGAAGTTGATCAAGCCCGCCAAGCCTTAGCTGAAGCGAAGGCCCGCGTGGCGCAGGCGCAAGCACAGGTGCAACGCGATCAAGTCAATTTGAGCTACGCCGTAATTCGATCACCAGTTGCTGGCGTGGTTGTGTCGCGCGCCGTCGATGTTGGTCAAACCGTTACAGCGAGCTTTCAAACACCTGAGCTTTATAAAATCGCGCAAGACTTACGCCAAATGAACATCGACGCCTATTTCACCGAGTCTGATATCGGCGGCATACACGTGGGTCAAAGCGCAAAATTTCGTGTCGATGCTTACCCAATTAAGCGCTTCGTTGGCGAGGTCGTGCAAGTTCGTCTGAACCCATTAACCGAGCAAAATGTGGTGACTTATGCCGTCATCATTCGTGTTGATAACGCCGATGGTCAGCTCCTGCCGGGCATGACGGCTTACGTCACTATCGACACATTAGAGCGCAAAAATATCTTACGTGTGCCAACAGCCGCGCTGCGTTTTCGACCACCAGAAGATGCCAAGCTGGCGCCTATCGAAGAGGAAGCCGAAACGCAAAGCAAGCCTAGTGTAAAAGCTAAGGCCGGCCAAAAAGGCACCGTCTGGCAGCAGACAGCTGATGGCTTAAAACCATTCAGTGTGACACTGGGCATTACCGATCGCCGCTTTACTGAAGTGCTCGGTGACAAGTCAGCACTAAAGGTGGATGACAAAGTAGTCATCGAGCAAGTTTTGTCGGCAGAAGAAGTGGCCAGTAAAGGCATGAAGTTTCGGATGAGAGACTAATGGCCAGCGTCATTGAGCTCAAACAAATCGTTAAGGACTACCCTAGTGGCGTTGGTCCAGTGCGAATTTTGCACGGCATCGATTTGACCATTGAGAGCGGCGAATTCGTTGCCATCATGGGGCCATCTGGCTCGGGAAAATCAACCCTGATGAATATCTTAGGTTGTCTCGATAGTGCCAGCGGCGGCGACTTCACCTTGGCCAGTGAACAAGTCAATACGCTCAATGACGATCAACTTGCCGACTTACGCAACCGTACCATCGGCTTTGTTTTTCAGGGCTTTAACCTGCTGCCGCGCTCCAGCCTGCTCGACAATGTTGCTCTGCCTTTGACCTATGCTGGCGTGGCAAAAGCTGAGCGCGAACAGCGCGCCAGTGACATGCTTGCGCGCGTCGGTTTGGGCCAACGCACACAAGCCTTGCCTAGTGAAATTTCTGGCGGTCAGCAGCAGCGCGTGGCCATTGCCCGCGCATTGGTAAATCGCCCAGCCTTGATCTTGGCCGATGAGCCCACCGGCAACCTAGACACACAAACCAGTGCGGAAATCATGGCGCTGTTTGGCCAGCTTAACCGCGAAGAAGGCATCACCTTAGTTTTAGTCACACACGAGCCCGATATTGCTGCTCACGCGCAACGCTTGGTGCGCTTAGTCGATGGCCATAAGGAGTTTGATGGGCCGGCGAGTGAGGGCTTGAAGCCGGCACCTATAGCTGGAAGCAGCACAGCCACATCAGGAGCCGCGCCATGTGGTGGCTAATGCTCCGCGAGGCTTTACTGGCACTGAAAGCTAACCGCCTACGCAGCTTTCTCACTATGCTCGGCATGATCATCGGTGTCGGTGCGGTCATCGCCATGCTCGCCATCGGCCAAGGCGTGCAAACCCGCGTCAATGATTCGATCAAAAGCATGGGCTCAAATCTATTCATCATTTTACCTGGCGCCACTAGTGCCAATGGCGTGCGCAGCGGTTATGGCAGCGCGCCCAGCCTCACCGTCGATGACGCTAGCGCCTTACGCGAGATAACAGGCGTTGCCTCCGCCGCACCGGTCGTGCAATCCAGCTCGCAAGTCATTTATGGCGCGCAAAACTGGAACACTTATGTCGTAGGCTCCAACGCCGACTATTTTACATTGCGCGACTGGACCGTCACTTCTGGCTACGCCTTTGATCAACCAGAAATACAATCAGCTGCGCAAGTCGCCGTCATCGGCAAAAAGGTCGCTAGCAATTTGTTTGGCAATGAAGACCCGATTGGCGAAACCCTGCGCATTCGAAACCTGCCATTCCAAGTTATCGGCGTGCTTGGCAGCAAAGGCCAAAGCCTCGACGGCCGTGACCAAGACGACACCATCGTCATTCCTATCACTACCGCGCAGCGCAAGCTTTTTGGCAACCGCTTTCGCAACTCGGTGCGCATGATCATGGTGCAAGCGACTAGTGAGGAAGCGATGCCACGCGTCGAGCGTGATCTGCGCATTAATCTACGTCAGCGTCATCGCCTCAGTAACGACGCTGAAGATGACTTCACTCTGCAAAACCTGACAGCTCTAGCCAATACTGCCGCCGAAACCACCGCCATTTTATCGCTGCTACTTGGCGCAATCGCCGGCATCTCGCTGCTGGTAGGCGGCATCGGCATCATGAATATCATGCTGGTCTCGGTCACTGAGCGCACACGTGAAATCGGCATTCGCATGGCCATCGGCGCGCGGCCAAATGCTATCCGCCTGCAGTTTCTGCTAGAGGCCGTGGTGATTTCATTGGTCGGCTGCATTATTGGCGTCGCCGTTGGCATCGGCATCGCCTTAAGCGTGGCGCTGATCTTCGATTTGCTAGTGATTGTCACGCTCAGCTCATTGCTGCTGGCTTTCGGGGTTGCCGGCGCAATTGGCATTTTCTTCGGCTATTACCCCGCCAATCGCGCAGCAAAGTTACGGCCTATTGAGGCATTACGTTTTCAATGAACGACGAGTGCATCGCGAGCCAGCCCCAACCATTCGTGCAAGGCTCGCCGCGTCTCGAGCAATGAGCTGTGCTGCGGCGTATAGCAAATAAGTGGTCGGCATTCTGCGCCCTCGGTAGTGAAGCCAGTTGGTGCCGCCAGCACCTGAAAGCCCACGTGCTCAAACAAAGCCTGTGCACGCGGCAAATGCGAGGCGTGACTGACCAAGACAATGCGTTTAATGCCCAGTGGCGACAGCATGGCCCAGCTCAGCTCAGCATTTTCTTCCGTGGTGCGCGACAACCGCTCCTGCCAGCGCACGGGCACGCGAAAATCCTCCAATAATGACTGCGCCATCAAGCTCGCCTCATCATCGGCCTTGCCCAAGGGCGAACCACCGGTAACAAGAATCGGCAATTTCGTTGCGCGCTCAACACGGGCGGCATAGCGCAGGCGCGTTAGCATTTCACTGCTCATCACATCGGCACCAGCAAACTCTGGCGCGGCGTCATAACGGCCACCGCCGAGTACAACAATGGCCTGATAGCCGGCGCTGGGTATCTGCGCCAGATCATTCAATGCCGACACGCGCTGCTCCAATGGATGCGAGATGGCGTAGGCCCCAACTGGCGTGGCTAACGCGTAATTAAGCACAATCGCCAGCAACGCCACTGCCGTTGCACTGATGCGCCAACCTCGCCAGGCCAGCAATAACGCCAGCAAACCCATCCAGCAGAGCAAGGCCGGTGGCAACAGTAGCGCATGAATAATTTGAGTCATCGGCATCGGTCATTCCCAGTTAGATCGGCCCACAAGCTGCCGCTGCTATACCGCGGCCAGAGCGCATAGCGTATCCTATGGCGCATTTCGCGTAATTCGATGAGTTTTATATTTATGCAAGAACAGTATTTGCCGCAGATCCTTGAAGCCGCCGCCCGAGCCGAGTGGGAAGCCACAAACGCACACATCGCCGACGATAACGACACGCGCCCTAAATACTATTGCTTATCGATGTTTCCCTACCCTAGCGGCAAGCTGCACATGGGCCACGTGCGCAACTACACCATCGGCGATGTACTGAGCCGCTTCAAGCGCTTAAATGGCTTCAATGTCATGCAACCAATGGGCTGGGACGCTTTCGGCCTGCCCGCTGAAAACGCCGCGATGAACAATTCCGTGGCGCCAGCGAAATGGACTTACGCCAATATCGAATACATGAAAACCCAGCTTAAATCCTTAGGGTTGGCCATCGATTGGTCGCGTGAAATCGCCACCTGCAAGCCAGACTATTACCGCTGGGAACAATGGCTATTTACCCGCCTATTTGAAAAAGGCGTGATTTATAAAAAGTCGGGCAGTGTGAACTGGGACCCTATCGACCAAACCGTGCTTGCCAATGAGCAAGTCATTGATGGTCGCGGCTGGCGCTCCGGCGCACTGGTCGAAAAACGCGAAATCCCCATGTATTACTTCGGCATCACGCAATACGCCGAGCAATTATTGCAAGACCTTGACCAGCTCGATGGCTGGCCTGAGCAGGTCAAAACCATGCAACGCAATTGGATCGGTAAAAGCTTCGGTGCCGATATCAGCTTCGATTACGACGAGCTCAGCATTGGCATCAATGGCCAACTCAAGGTCTACACCACCCGCCCCGACACACTCATGGGCGCGACCTATGTTGCCGTAGCTGGCGAGCATCCATTGGCGCAACGTGCGGCGCTGAACAATCCTGAACTCGCTGCTTTTATTGCTGAATGCAAAGCTGGTTCAGTCGCCGAAGCCGACATGGCGACGATGGAGAAAAAGGGCATGGCCACTGGCCAGTTCGTTATCCATCCACTCAATGGCCGCAAACTGCCGGTCTATGTCGCCAACTATGTACTCTGGGGCTATGGCGAAGGCGCGGTGATGGCCGTGCCCGCTCATGACGAACGCGACTTTGCTTTTGCCAATAAATACGCGCTGCCGATTCTGTCGGTCTACGCCACGGCCGACGGCGTTTTTGACGCCAGCAACTGGCAAGACTGGTATGGCCAAAAATCCGGTCTCACCAGCATCAATAGCGAAAAATACAATGGCCTGAGCGTGACCGAGGCCTTTGATGCCATCGTTGCCGATTTAGAAGCCAACGGCCATGGCGCGCGCAAAACCCAATTCCGCCTCCGCGATTGGGGCATCTCGCGCCAACGCTATTGGGGCTGTCCAATCCCCATCATTCACTGCGCAAGCTGTGGCGATGTGCCGGTGCCCGAAGATCAGCTGCCGGTAGTGCTGCCTGAGGATGTAGTGCCCGATGGCGCTGGCTCACCGCTTGCGCGCATGCCCGAGTTTTACGAGACCACTTGCCCAAGCTGTGGCGCGGCGGCTAAACGCGAAACCGACACCATGGACACGTTCGTGGAGTCATCGTGGTATTACGCGCGCTATGCCTCACCGCAAAGCACAACGGCCATGGTCGAACCAGCCGCCGGCAAACAATGGCTGCCAGTCGATCAATACATCGGCGGCATCGAACACGCCATTTTGCACCTGCTCTACGCGCGCTTTTTCCATAAACTCATGCGCGATGAAGGCTTGCTCGCTGGCGATGAGCCATTCAAGCGTTTGCTGACTCAGGGCATGGTCATTGCCGACACGTTTTATCGTGAAGCTGACAATGGCAAAAAAGACTGGATCAACCCTGCTGATGTGCAACTCACGCACGACGACAAAGGCCGCATTACCGGCGCCACACTGACTGCCGATAGCCAGCCCGTGGTTCACGGTGGCATGGAAAAAATGTCGAAGTCGAAAAACAACGGCGTCGATCCGCAAGCCATGATTGACCAGTTTGGTGCCGACACCTCACGCGTATTCATGATGTTTGCCGCGCCGCCAGACCAGTCACTGGAATGGTCGGACACCGGTGTTGAAGGCGCTAACCGCTTCCTAAAACGCCTGTGGCGCATTGTTCATGAACACGTATCGCAAGGCACACCTGGCGCCTTAGACATTGCCGCACTAAGCCGCGATGACAAGGCGCTACGCCGCAAGCTGCACGAGACCATCGCCAAAGTAAGCGATGACTACGAGCGCCGCCAAACCTTCAACACCGCCATCGCCGCTGTGATGGAGTTACTCAACGCGCTGCCAAAAGCACCCATTGCCAATGCCAATACGCACAGCCTAGTTCGCGAAGCCTTGCTTGCCGCCGTCACCTTGCTATCGCCGATTGCACCGCATATTGGTCATACGCTTTTGCAGGCGCTTGGTCTAGCTGGTGGCTTGAGCGATGCTCACTGGCCACAGGTCGATGCTAGCGCGCTGACCCGTGATAGTCTGACGCTAATGATTCAGGTCAATGGCAAATTGCGCGGCCAAATCGACGTTGCGCCCGATGCTAGCCAAGCCGATATCGAAGCCGCTGCATTGGCAAATGATGATGCGCAACGAGCAATGGCAGGCGCGGCGGTGAAAAAAATCATTGTGGTGAAGCAAAAATTGGTCAATATCGTTGTTTAACGTACAGGCAGCACACAGGAGTTTTGCCATGCCCCGTTTGGGACAGATTGCCCTTGTTGCACTTATCGCACTCGGCTTAAGCGCCTGCGGCTTTGCACTGCGCGGCAGCTACACGCTACCAAGCATCATCAGCCCCATTGGCGTGGTTGGCGAAGACAGCACCACACAACGCGACCTGATTGCCGGCATTCAGCGTGCTGGTGGCGTCATCAGCGAAGCTGCTCCACTGCGCCTGCACTTAACCGCCGAGCGCATCACGCGACAAACCACGAGCATCGACTCGCGCGCGAAGGCCGCTGAATACACTTTGTTTTTCGAGCTTGAATACCAACTACGCTATGCCAGCGGTGTGCCCGCCACACCGAATCGCGTGATTCGCTTACGCCGTACGTATCAGTTCGATAACACGCGCATTGTTGGTAAGTACGAGGAAGAAAACACTCTCATCGATGATTTACGCCAGCAAGCTGTGGCACAGATCATGACTCAGCTCACACGCTTAAAGGCCGATGATCTCAGCCCTGAAGGTGATATTCCAGACACTCCAGACACTGCGAAAGCTAGTCCAGAGTCGACCAGTTTTACTAAAACAAGCCCCGATGCAACTACGCCCTGAGCAACTAGCCCGTCACCTTGAGTCACCGCTTGCCGCGCTATACCTCATCAATGGCGATGAGCCATTACTGGTGCAAGAAGCGGCTGATGGCATTCGCGCCGCGGCCATAAAGCAAGGCTATGACGAGCGCATTCGCCACGATGTCGACCGCAGCTTTAACTGGTCTGATGTGTTGGCCGACGCGCAAGCTTTATCCCTGTTTGCCCAGCGCCGCCTGATGGAGTTGCGCTTCAACAATAAGCCAGACGCCGCTGCCACTCAGGCACTTTGCGCCTTAGCCGCACAACCGCCAGAAGACACTGTGCTACTGATTTTACTGCCGAAGATCGACGGCAAAGCTCAGAAAGCGAAATGGTATAGCGAAGTAGAAGGCGCTGGAGTTGGTGTCTCGCTGTATAACATCGACGCCAATGAATTGCCGAAATGGCTGACGGCACGCGCCAAAGGCCTGGGCCTGAGCCTGCCTGCCGATGCCTTACAGCTCATTGTTGATCGCACCGAAGGCAACCTACTTGCCGCCGCGCAAACGCTAGAAAAACTCAAGCTCCTGCACCCAGATACAGCACCAAGCGTGGAGGATGTTGCCGCCGTGGTCAGCGACAGCGCACGCTATTCGGTGTTCGATTTAGCCGATGCCGTACTCAATGGCGACGCCACACGTACCGCACGCTTAGTGCTGGGCTTGCAAGCCGAAGGCGTAGCAGAGTCCATCGTGCTTTGGGCCTTACAGAAAGACTTGCGCGGGCTCACCTTAATTGCCGAGCAAATGCACAGCAGCGACCAACGCCAAGCCTCTTCACAACTACTCACGCAACAAGGCTTTTGGTCACGCCGCCAAGGTCCGGCACAAAATGCATTGCGCCGCCTAAGCCTGCCGCGCTTACAACGCATGAGCAGCGGCATCATTGATATTGATCGCGCGATTAAAGGTCAGTCGCCTGATCGCGCTTGGGATGGCTTATTACGCCTTGCCATGGCCATGGCCGGCCGCCCACTTTTTACCGGCTAAATGCCCTTGGAATCCGCGATGAACTTACTCGATATTTTAGCCAACGTAACAAACACTGGCGCTACCATTCCTGATGGCTGGGGCCAAGGCCGCGCGACTTATGGCGGCCTAGTGGCAGCGCTTATGCAAACCCATCTGGAAAAAACCACCTTGCAGGGTCGACCACTGCGCAGCGCCAGCATTCATTTTATTGGCCCCGCTGCGCCTGGCGAAGTTCAATTTAATAGTGAACTTATTCGTAGCGGAAAATCATCGCTACAAGCGCAATGCCGCATGCTGCAAGACGGCAAAACCGTAGCAATGCTAACGGCCACGTGTGGCGAAGCTCGCGCATCAGAAATTATTGTTCCCCGCAGCATCGCACCCAGAGTTGCTGCTCCAGAAACTGGCCAGGCCATGCCCGATCTGCCCGGCTTAGTGCCTGATTTTACTCGACGATTTGATTTTCGCTGGGTTAGCGGCGGCCTACCATTTACCAGCAGCAAAACGGCCAATGTCAGCGGCTGGGTACGCCTAAAAGAAAGCCTGCCCGAAGGCACTTTGCTCACGCCAGCGATCATCATGGCCTATGTTGATGCGTGGCCACCAACAACGCTGCAAATGTTCACGCGCCCCGCGCCAATCAGCACCATGACATGGACGCTAGATTGCGAAGTGTTGGCAGAATCTATCGCGGCCGATGGCTGGTGGCAGTACGAAGCGCAAACGCTGAGTTGTGGCGATGGCTACACGGTGGCGCGCTCACAGCTGTGGTCGGCATCGGGGCAGTTAGTGGCAAGCTCACAGCAACATGTGGCGGGGTTTCTTTAAGCACGGAGTAAGGCGCGTGGCTAAATCAATGCATTTCGTTAGCGATCAAACGCGCCAATACACGATCACCAGCAAGCAACTCTAAATAGCTGCCGACCACGCGATAAGCTGTGGTGCGGCGCAAAACCTCAATCCAAGTAGTTTCTAGCGCTTGCGCCATTGGGTTCATGCAGGCGCGACGCGTAATCATCACAGCATCGAAATTGAGTGCACTGTCGTCGCTACGATATTGGCTGCGTAAAATATTACAGCCGGTATGCCCCGAGACCTTGCCATCATCGTGAAGACGTAGCGCCAAGGTCGCCGCCATTGGGTCAGCCTTGATAGGCTCATTAGCAATCGCGAGCACCCGCCAAGGCGTATCGCGCAATGGCAAACTCGGCGCAGCAGCCCCTATGCCACAGTCCTCGCCAGGCCAAAAGCGCAGCACTCGCGGAACTGTTACTTGCCAAACTGATGCATTCTCTGAGCCTTCATCGCTCGTTGCTAGGCGTGCACTAAACACACCAATCACGCTAGCAAGTACTGGGGCGCTACCGGTCTCGTTAACCAGCTTTTGCGCTACTCGATACTGCTTAATGACGCTTGCTGGCAGGCCGTCAATTACTGTCATTTCACGGCCGGTTAAGCATTCGCTAAAGCGCAGTTGCGTATCATCCACACTAAGCTTGCCAAGCAAACGCATTGGCCCAGCGACTGGATCTAAACCTTTTTCTCGGGTCAGCACATAGTCGCGAATGGAGCGAATATCAGCGCCCGAGGCATCTAGCTGCCGTAGCTCACCACCATGCTGCAAGCGGAATTGGCGCAGGGTCTCGCTACCGCCACGAAGGATGAGCCGCGACTCATCGCCGCTTAAGCGTGACCATTGACCAATATCATAAAAAGACTCTCGATCACGACGCCGCTGATTGGCTGGATATTCATCGCGTAAATGAAAGCTGCCATCGGCAAATAAGGTTAGCGTTTGCTGATGCGGCACACAGCCCGGGCAAGTGACATCCCCGGACCAGGTGGCCGGTAAATTAGGGATGGGCGCTGGCGCGCTGTGATACGGCCATAAGCTGCACGCACCTAGCCATAAGGGCAAGGCACAAAGCCAACTGAGACGCAGCCACTGAGTAGTTATTGAAATGCGCATCATGGTTGTGAAAGTCCCACGCGCGTGCGCTATTGTAAAGCCCGAATGCCAGCGCCTAATGAACTTCGCTATACTCTGGGCAACTGAGGAGAATAAAGCTCAATGGATATTTCCGCCTATATGTCGCAACTTGGCGCCCAAGCACGCAGCGCATCGCGCATTATTGCTCGCGCCAACACACAAACTAAAAATGCCGCGCTGCAAGCAATTCATGACGCCATGGTCGCGCATCGCAGCAAAATCATTGCTGCCAACACTTGCGATGTCGATGCTGGCCGCGCCAATGATCTTGACCCTGCTCTGCTCGACCGCTTACAGCTCAATGATGAGCGTTTCGACGGCATGCTCGAAGGCCTGCGCCAAGTCATCGCGCTACCCGACCCCATTGGTGAGATGACCGATTTCACTTATCGGCCATCAGGCATTCAGCTCGGCAAAATGCGCGTGCCACTCGGCGTCATTGGCATCATTTATGAGTCACGCCCCAACGTCACACTAGAAGCGGCCTCGCTCTGCCTAAAGTCGGGCAATGCCGCGATTTTGCGTGGCGGCAGCGAAGCCCTGCACAGCAACCAAGCCATTGCCATGGCCATTAGTGCCGGTCTCGTTAATGCTGGCCTGCCCGCAAGCGTAGTACAGGTCGTTGAAACTACCGATCGTGCCGCCGTTGGCGCCTTAATTACCGATAGCGAACATGTCGATGTCATCGTGCCACGCGGTGGCAAAGGCCTGATTGAGCGCATCACACGAGAGGCGCGCGTGCCAGTGATCAAACACCTCGACGGCAACTGCCATGTCTTTATTGATCGTGACGCCGACCAAGCCAAAGCAGGCCGCATTGCGCTAAACGCGAAAACGCACCGCTATGGCGTCTGCAATGCCATGGAAACACTGCTAATCGACGCACCAATTGCCGCCAAACTGCTGCCTGCATTGGCTGATGCCTTCAACAGCAAAGGCGTTGAACTACGCGGCTGTGAAAAAACCTGCGCCATTTTACCCACTATTTTGGCCGCTACCGAAGCCGATTGGTTCACTGAGTATTTAGCGCCCGTATTAGCCATTAAAGTCGTTAATGATCTTAGTGAAGCGATTGATCACATTAACCATTACGGCTCGCACCACACCGATGTCATCGTGACTGAACATTATAGCCGTGGCCGCCGATTCTTGGCAGAAGTCGACTCTAGCTCGGTAATGATCAATGCTTCGACGCGCTTTGCCGATGGCTTTGAGTACGGCTTGGGCGCTGAAATCGGTATTTCTACCGATAAAATTCACGCCAGAGGCCCAGTTGGCTTGGAAGGCCTAACCTCGCAAAAATGGATCGTGTTTGGCGACGGCCAAATACGCCAATAAGCTCATTAGCCACTCCATGCAGCTGCTCTTTGGCGGCTCCTTTGACCCCGTACATCGCGGCCACGTTGATACCGCATGCGCAGCACAAGCACTGCTTGGCGCGGAAACGGTGCATTGGCTGCCAACGCCTGGCTCGCCGTTAAAGTCGAGCACTGGCGCCACGCCATCACAGCGTGCAGACATGCTACGCCTGCAGCTAAACGCGAGCGCCGAGCCAAGCTGGTACTTTAGCGATGATGAGCTCAGCCAAGCACCGCCGATCTACACTATCGACACCCTAAGGCGTTGGCGACAGCGTATTGGCTCGGCAACGCCATTGGCTTTTCTCATCGGTGCCGATAGCCTGCATAGCTTGCCGCGCTGGCGCGATTGGCAAAATCTCACCGATCTAGCTCATATTGTTATCGCAACGCGGCCTGGCATTACACTCGATTGGCCAGATACGGTGAAAATATGGCTAAAAAGTCACCATCAGAGTGATGCCAAGCTGTTACAATCGCGCCCCTTTGGCGCTGTGCTGAGACTCGATACCCCCGCAAGGGATATCTCAAGCACGGAACTACGCCAACGCATCGGTAATAATTTACCGACTGATGACTGGCTTGCCACGCCAGTACGCGACTACATTGCTAACCACGGGCTTTACCGTGCTACGGAGACACCAGCAAGCTCATGAATGCTCTTGACGACGATACACAACGATTACAAGACGCCGCGCTCAACGCCTTGGCCGATATGAAAGCACAGCAGATCACTACGCTCGACGTGCGCCCACTAACTAGCATGACCGACACCATGATCATCGCTAGCGGCACTTCGACGCGCCATGTCCGCGCTATTGCCGATGAAGTTCAGGTCAAGGCCAAAGCCGCTGGATTCCCACCCATCGGCATTGAAGGCGATCGTGAAGGCGAATGGGTTCTTATCGATCTCGCCGGCGTGATTGTTCACGTCATGCTGCCCGCCACTCGCGTGTTCTATGACCTTGAGCGTCTCTGGACAGCTCAGGGCGCAAGCACATCTAGCGTTTAACGCTAGGCCATCGCGATGAAAATCAGACTCATCGCGGTGGGCACGCGCATGCCCGACTGGGTTAGCACGGGCTATCACGAATTCTCCAAACGCTTAAACGATGATGTGCGCCTTGAACTCGTTGAGATCGCGGCGGGCAAGCGTGGAAAATCGGTTGATATCGCGCGCCTAACCGAGAAAGAAGGCGAAGCGCAGCTAGCTGCAGTCGCGAACAATGATCGCGTCATCGCCCTCGAAGTTCATGGCAAGCCGTGGAGCACTGAGGATTTATCGCAAAAACTCAGACAATGGTTGGCTGAAGGTCGTAATATCAGCCTACTCGTGGGCGGCCCTGAAGGGTTATCAGCTGATGCCTCGGCACGCGCTGATGAGCAATGGTCATTGTCGCCGCTAACGCTGCCACACCCATTAGTGCGCGTGCTCCTTGCCGAACAGATTTATCGCGCATGGACACTGCTAAAGGGACATCCCTACCACCGCTAAGCCGTGCGCGGACGTTACCTAAAACCGTCGCCCAATAAATTATTGTTGTGTCCATGAAACCAGATCACAATACGCCGCAAGAACGCATGACCATGAAAAACCAACTCGCTGAAGTTGGCTTATTTAAAGGTCGTGCCGCTGTTGCTGGCGGCTTTATTGTTTTCGCCTTCACGCTACTGGTTTTACGCTACGGTTGGCTGCAACTAATGCAGCACGAAACCTATGTCACGCAGTCTGAAAACAACCGTATTCATCTCGAGGCTATCGCTCCGCCACGCGGCTTTATTTATGACCGCAATGGCGTGTTACTTGCCGATAATCGCCCTATTTTCGCCCTCGTTATTAATCGCCAGCAAGTCAGCGACCTAGACGAAACGATTAAAAGACTCGTACCCGTTATCAATCTCATGCCAGAAGAGATTGAGCGTTTTAAAAAGCGCCTGCGCGTGTCTCGCCGCTATGAGCTAGTACCAATTCGCTCGCGCTTAAGCGAAGAAGACTTAGCCAGTTTCACAGAGAAACGCTATTTATTTCCAGGTGTTAGCGCAGAAAACGATATTTCTCGTTACTACCCGCAAGGCGAGCTATTTGCCCATGTCTTGGGTTATGTCTCGCGCATATCTGAACAAGATCAAAAAAACTTAGATGCCACCGCCTATGCTGGCACCAACTTGATCGGCAAGCTTGGCATCGAGAAGTATTACGAGTCGGTGCTGCACGGAAAAGTTGGTTATCAACACGTTGAAACCAACGCTTTTGGCCGTCAAATTCGCGTACTAAAACGCACACCACCGCAGCGCGGCACGGACTTAAAGCTCAGCCTAGATATCCAGCTACAGCAACTCGCCCATGAGCAGCTCGCTGGCCGCCGTGGCGCCATTGTTGCCTTAGACCCACGAGATGGCTCGGTGCTCGCCTTCGTCAGCAACCCAGGCTTCGACCCCAACTTATTTGTCGGCGGCATCCCATCGTCGCTCTATAACGGCCTGCGCGACCATATCGATCGCCCGCTGTATAACCGCGCTTTACAGGGCGTCTACCCACCCGGCTCTACCATCAAACCATTCGAGGCCCTGGGTGGGCTGCATTACGGCCTAGTCGATTGGGACTACACCATCAGCGATCCCGGATACTTCATGTTGCCGGGCGTGAATCACCGCTTTCGTGACTGGAAAAAGCAAGGCCATGGCAGAGTCAATATGGTCACATCCATAGAGCAGTCTTGCGACACTTATTACTACCAACTATCCGACCGTATGGGCGTAGACCGCTTTCACGATTGGATGGCCGAATTCGGTTTTGGCAAAGAAACCGGCATCGATCTGGTCAACGAGCGCACCGGCACTCTGCCCTCGGTGGCGTGGAAACGTAAGCGCCTAAACGCACCGTGGTATCGCGGCGAAATGATGTCGGTGGGCATTGGCCAAGGCTACTTCACCGCTACGCCGCTGCAAATTGCCCTAGCCACAGCCATTGTCGCCAACGGCGGCCATCGCATACGACCACATGTTTTGCGCAGCAGCAGCGACCCCACATTCCAGCCTGATCTGCCCAAGCCCGATCTAATTCCATACAACGGCCAGCCCGAAGACTGGGACAAAATGCACTTTGCCATGCGCGAGGTTATACACGGCGCACGCGGCACGGCAAGTCGTTTGCGTATTGGCCTCGAAGGCTATGACATCGCAGGCAAAACGGGCACCGCGCAGGTCAAAGGCATTAAACAAGGCGAGCGTTATGACGAATCCAAGCTTGATGAGCGCCACTATGATCACGCCTGGTTTATGGGCTTTGCTCCAGTGACAAACCCTGTCATTGCAGTTGCCGTCTTAGTGGAAAATGGTAAGCATGGTAGTTCAACGGCTGCGCCGATTGCGCGAGTGCTATTTGATTACGAGATTAACCGCACGCTGCCACCACCGCCGAAGGTAGTTCCAGAGGATGCTGGCGAATGAATACGCCTCAGCAGCGCTATGCTCGCACCACCAGTAATACTGGCGCTGACTTTCAGCGGCGCATCGATATTTGGGGCCTACTACGCCTAGACCCCGTGCTGACATCGCTGCTCATTGCCGCCTCCTTACTCGGCCTCATCGCGCTCTATAGCGCCAGTGGTGCCGACCTCACCATGACACTGAAACAAGCCAGTAGTTTTGTGCTGGGCTTTGGTGTCATGCTGATTTTTGCGCGCATTACACCTAATAGTTATGCCTATATCTCACCTTGGCTTTATGGCCTTAGCAGCATCCTATTGGTTGCTGTCGTTTTTATCGGCGAAGTGCGTATGGGCGCGCAGCGCTGGATCGACATCCCCGGCGTCACTAGTGTCCAGCCATCCGAATTTCTCAAGCTCGCTATGCCGATGATGATCGCTTGGTATCTGTCCACACGCCCGATCCCCATTCGTTTTCGCGACCTGCTTGTCTGCATCGTGATGATCTTAGTACCCGTTGGCCTAATCGCCGAACAGCCCGACCTTGGCACCTCTATCTTGGTGTTTATGAGCGGCTTTTTTGTTCTATTTTTCGCCGGACTTTCTTGGCGTTTAATTGGCGGCATGGCAGCTCTAGCGGCAGCGGCGGCGCCAGTTGCCTGGACATTTCTTCACGACTATCAACGTCGTCGCGTCATCACGCTATTTGATCCAGAGTCAGACCCACTCGGCAATGGCTGGAATATTATTCAATCAAAAACCGCCATTGGCTCAGGCGGCCTTTCCGGCAAAGGCTGGCTTGATGGTACCCAATCACATCTGCACTTTCTGCCCGAAGGCCATACCGACTTCATCATCGCCGCCTTCTCGGAAGAGTTCGGATTTATCGGCGTGATTGTTCTACTAACTCTGTACTTAGCTATCCTTATTCGCGCCATACAAATTGCCACCAACGCGCAAACTTCGTATGGTCGGCTATTGGCTGGAGCCATCACGATGTCATTTTTTGTCTACGTCTTTGTCAACGCAGGCATGGTCAGCGGCATTCTACCTGTGGTGGGAGTCCCGTTACCGTTCATCAGTTACGGCGGCACAGCCATTATTACCTTGATGTCAGGCTTTGGCGTGCTGATGTCGATACAAGCGCATCGCAAGTTAATGGGCTAAACTTTTTTCTGGAGCATTCAGCATGACGCTACGATTTCCTTGGCGAGCGGCGGTCACCGCCCTTGCACTCAGCACCGGCGGCCACGCCATCGCAGGCGACTTTTCCAAATACGACGAACTCAATGACATGATTGAGACGCTCGAAGCGCAGCAAATCTATGCGCCCGGCGAACTGGCGAAACTGTTTGAAGATGTATCGCGCCAAGACAAAATTTTAGAACTGATTGCTCGTCCGGCAGAAAAAAGCCGTGAATGGAAAGATTACCGTCCGATCTTCATGCAAAGCTCGCGTGTCGATGCCGGCGTAGACTTCTGGGAGCAATACCAAGAACCACTTGCGCGTGCCGAAGCTCAGTTTGGCGTGCCCGCCAGCATGATTTTAGCGATCTTGGGTGTAGAAACTAAATTTGGCGGCAATAAAGGCGGCTACAAAGTCATCGAAGCCTTGGCCACACTAGGCTTCGACTATCCACCCCGCGCCAAGTTTTTCCGCAATGAACTGCGTGAGTTTCTCATTCTATCGAAGCAAAATGGCATCAATCCGCTTGAAGCCAAAGGCTCCTATGCCGGCGCAATGGGCTTTCCACAGTTCATGCCGTCGAGCTGGCGCCGTCTCGCTATCGACTTCGATGGTGATGGCCGTATCGACCTAATCAACAACCCTGTCGATGCCATCGGCTCCATTGCCAACTACTTCAAAGCCAATGGCTGGAAAGCTGGCGAACCCGTGACTGTGCGCGCAGCCATCCATGGCGATAACTATGATGATGCGACTAGCACCGACCTGAAAACCACATCGACCATTGCCGCTTTAGCTAAAGCCGGCATCACGCCGCGCCAAAAGCAGATGTTCCCCGCAAACACGCCAGTGTCTGGTTTACGTCTGCAGGGCGACAATGGCGGCGAGTTTTGGATAGGCTTTAACAACTTTTTTGTCATCACGCGTTATAACCGCAGTATCCTCTACGCAATGGCCACGCACCAATTGGCCGAAGAGATACAAGCGGCCCATGATAAGAAAACCGCAGATGCAAGCGCACGCACGCGTGCCATCAGTCTCCTGCCCTAGGGCAAAGCGCTTTGGCCAGCACTTGTTTGCTGGCCAAAGTTGTTCGCTACTCCTCTGCTTGCTGCTTGGCGCGACACTCTCACCAGCCAGCTACGCGGAAGAGGCAGCGCCGCAAGCAACACCTCAAGTAACGCCTCAATCAACACCACCGCCAGCCCCACAAGCAACGCCTGCCGCTAACCTCGGCGCGCCTAATTGGCAGCAATGGCAACTCGCAAGCGAATCCGCAGAAGCCATCGTCGATAACGAGGTCAATGACAGCGGCTTATTAATTGATGCCATTGCCGATGAGTCTGAAGCCGGCCTTAAACTCGACGAAGATGAGCTAGCCAGCTACGGCACGAGTGCTTCTTGGCTGCTACGCGGCGAACCCTATTTCATCGACACAATCGACCTTGGCCCACGCCAAGTCGGCATATCGTCATGGTATGGCCCAGGCTTTAATGGCCGCCGAACCGCCAGCGGTGAAATCTTCAATATGCATCAGCTCACTGCTGCACATCGCACGCTACCGCTGCCTAGTTATATCCGCGTCACCAACCTCAGCAATAACCGTGTTGTCATCGTTAAGGTAAATGATCGTGGCCCATATCACGGCAAACGCATGCTCGACCTGTCCTACGCGGCAGCGCAAGCCTTAGGCTTTAAAGGCGTAGCGAAAGTCAGCATTGAGCCTGTCGACCAAGGTCGAACCGGTCATTTGCGCAAAGGCAAAGCGCTCAACTCATCAGAGGTTTATCGCGTGCGTTTGGGTAACTTTCGCAATGCTGATCTTGCCCACGATTTGGAAAGTCGCCTACTAACTATCATCCCCAAAGGCGTTGGCATTGATGTCATCAAAGAGCGCGACCCAGAGCAGGCTTACCGAGTCTCAGTTGGACCCATGCTGACTCGTGAGGAAGCTGAGTTAGTGATTCGAGGTTTGCGCGCACAGCGAGTCGGCTTGATGATGAATATCGCCATTCGCCCAAGCCCTGAAGAATAAGCCTTAGCTTTTTATGCGGCGCGGCAAATACGACTGTGCCTTTCCAGTCTGCACAGTCTTCACCGCCACGCGTTGGTTCTTACCAAACAGCAAACGCAGCTGATACCAGCGCTCTAGCCAAAATGCATGATTTTCCGATGCTGGCCATGCGCGCTGAAAGAGAAACTTAGTTGATGCCACTGAGTCTGGCGAACGCGTTGCAATGCTCGCGGCCAACTCACGCGCCGCAAGCAATGGCTGTTCGTGAGTCTCTGTCACCAAACCCCACACCTTGCCCTGCTCGGCACTAAAGCATTCGGCCGTCATCGATAAGCGCTTGGCAATATCTATCGGCACTAAATCGCGCAGGCTCACAGTGCCCGACATATCCGGCACTAAACCCCATTTCGCCTCCATGATTGAGAGCTCGCAATCTGGCGTGGCAAGGCGGAAGTCGGCGGCTAAAGCGATTTGCATACCCGCTCCATAGCAACGGCCATGCAATACCGCGATCACAGGCACGGCTAAACGACGCCAAACCCAAGCCACTTCCTGAAAATTATTGGTGTTGCGCCATAAAGGTCGTAAAAAGTGCCGCGCCATGTTTTGTGGCTTAGCCATAAAACTGGGAATGTTTAGGCCACTGCAAAAACTCGGGCCTTCGCCATGAATAATCACCGCCCGCAGGTTTTTATCGCGCGATAACTCGCGACCTGCAGCAATGAGCTCGGTAAGCGTATCGACGCTGACCGCGTTGTGCTTCTCCGCACGCGCCAAAATTACTTCAGCGATGTTGCCGTGTCGCTCAATCCGAATTGCCGCCATGGTTTATCTCAGCTCTAACTAATCTTGCGTGCAAGATTAGCAGATGACTGCCATCCCGAGGGCATCATGCAGTAAACTAGGCGCGCTCTCGCACAGTCCCAGCTCTCGCCTGAACTGTGCCCGCCACACACCGATTTAGGATCTGTTATGAATTTTCGTTTAGCCCTGCCCTTGGTGTTGAGCTTAGTCTCCGCCCCCGCACTGGCCTTTGTTATTCCAACCCCGCCCGCGCTCGATAATAAATCCTCAATCTTGATCGACTTTGCCTCTGGCCAAGTCCTCACTGACAACAACGCCGACATGCCGGTTGAGCCAGCATCATTGACCAAAATGATGACCAGCTACATCGTCGAACGTGCGCTCGATTCAGGTCGTCTAAAAGAGACTGATTTGGTCGGCGTTAGCGAACACGCTTGGTGCCGTGGCTCTAGCAATGAATCGTGCATGTACTTGCCGCTCAATGGTCAAGCCACTGTCATCGACATGCTCCGTGGCGTCATTATTCAATCCGGTAACGATGCATCGAAAGCCTTAGCTGAACATATTGCCGGCTCAGAGCCAGCATTCGCCGAGATCATGAATGGCGAAGCTAAGCGCTTAGGCATGAAAAATACGCATTTTATGAATGCCACTGGCTTGCCCGACCCAGCCCATATCACTACCGCTCGTGATATGGCGATCTTGGCACGCGCCATCATCAAAGATAGCAATAAGTACTACCCGATTTATTCGGAAAAGTCTTTTACTTACAACAACATCAAGCAAGGCAACCGTAATGCCCTGCTTTATACTGACCCAACTGTCGATGGCTTGAAAACAGGCCACACCAATGCCGCAGGCTATTGCCTAGTAGCATCTAGCCAACGTAGTAGCATGCGTTTGATTGCCGCCGTTATGGGCACCACCAGTATGCAAGCTCGTGCAGACCAAGTGCGCGCTCTATTGAACTGGGGCTTTAGCAGCTACGAAAGCGTGACACCAATGAAAGCTGGCACCATCCTCTCTGAAGCGCCATTGTGGTTTGGTGTTGCCGACACTGTGAAAGTTGGCTTAGCGGATGATTTATCGCTGACCCTGCCACGCGGCAAAAAAGATTCAGTTGAAGCAAAAACACGTTTGCAGCCAGAGCTCAGCGCACCAATCGCCAAAGGCCAAGTGGTTGGCGAAGTCGTGGTTAGCATCGATGGCAAAGTGCTTGCCACTCAGCCAGTTGTCGCCATGGAAGCTGTTGAAGAAGCCAACTTCGTGGTGCGCATGTGGCACTACCTAAAACGCTTTTTGACCAACTTATTCTAAGCCACTACACAGACGAGGCCGGCAATGACTGAACGCCCTACCGACATTAAGAATGAAGAACTATGGGTCTTTCCCATGGACTACCCCTTAAAAGTCATGGGAGAGGCGAGCCAGCCAATGGCACAGATTGTTGCCGACCTCATTTGCAAATATGTGCCCAGCTTTGATCCAGCCACAATTGAGATGCAGACCTCGTCGAAAGGCAAATATGTATCGATACGAGTGGTTTTTCATGCCGAGCGCAAAGAGCAGATTAACGATGTCTACGCCGCGCTCGCCGCTGAGCCGGCCATTCGTTTAGCACTCTAAATCATGGCACGTCCTTGGCAGATTAGCCGCTTAGCAGAGCTCGAATATTCGGGCTGCTATGAGGCTATGAAGACTTATACCGAGACGCGCGATGCCGATAGCAGTGACCAACTATGGCTGCTCGAGCATTCGCCGGTATACACCCAAGGCCAAGCAGGCAAGCCCGAACATGTCTTGCTCAGCAACAACATTCCCATTGTGCAAAGTGATCGCGGCGGCCAGGTTACCTATCATGGCCCTGGCCAGCTTGTCGGCTATTTACTAGTCGACATCGATCGTATTGGCGTTAACACGCGCAAATTTGTTGAGCGCGTGGAAGATGCACTCACCGATGCCATTCGCTCCTTTGGCATTGCCGCTGAAGCCAATCGCGACGCGCATGGTGTTTATGTGCAAGGTCGCAAAATTGCCTCGCTAGGACTGCGCATTCGTCGCGGTCGCAGCTATCACGGCTTCTCGCTTAATGTCGCCATGGATATGCAACCCTTTCTCGGCATCAACCCCTGCGGCTATGCCGGCCTAGTCATGTGCCAACTGCGCGATGAACTAGCGCAAGACCATCCCTCGCGCGCACTCAGCGACCGCGAATTAATCACCGCAGTCGATAAAGCCTGCTGCTTGGCATTGAGCCAACACTTCCCTGAACTAGACCTTGGTCTAGATGAGCAGCGCTAGACAGCCAATCGCTCATATACCATAGTCGCAAGTCGTTCTTATCATTGATGGAATGGCGCTATGCCACAGTGGCTTCTGCCCCTAGTCTCCGTCCTCTATGTATCACTGCTATTTGCGGTGGCGTATTGGGGCGACCATCACAGCCCGCGTTTAAGCCATCGTCAGCAAGGCATTATTTATAGCCTAACGCTCGCGGTGTACTGCACTTCGTGGACGTTTTATGGCGCCGTTGGCTCTGCCGTAACCAATGGCTGGGGCTACCTGCCTATCTATCTCGGCCCGCTGCTGTTTATTCTATTTGCTCGCGGCTTGATGGAGCGTTTGGTACTCATCAGCAAGGCGCAGTCGATTACCAGCATTGCTGACTTTATTGCCGCACGTTATGGCAAGGCTCAGCATCTAGCAGGTACCGTTGCGGTAATTGCCATTATTGGCGCGCTGCCGTATATCGCGCTGCAACTTAAAGCGGTGGCCATGAGCGTTAATGTGCTCAGCGCAGCCGGCCTCAACAACCCCTTCCCGACTAGCGATACCGCGCTGTGGATTAGCTTGGTGCTGGCCGCTCTCGCCATCTTATTTGGTACGCGCCACATCGATGCCACCGAGCACCATCAAGGCCTGATGCTCGCCGTGGCGCTTGAGTCTGTGGTCAAGCTTGCCGCATTGGTCGCTGTCGGCATTTTCGCGCTACTGCATCTCGATGCCCTGCCTAGCGATTGGATTAACTCACCAGCACTCGATCAATTAGCCCGACCTAGTGATCTGCCGCAAGGTTTTCTAGCGCAAGTCCTATTGGCATTTTTAGCCATGGTCTGCTTACCGCGCCAGTTCCATGTCGGCGTTGTCGAGTGCAACGATGCCAGCCATGTTCGCCAGTCGCATAATTGGTTTGGCGGCTATTTACTGTTGATTTCGCTAGCGGTTTTACCCATCGCCGCAATGGCTCTGCTCGACCCCGGCTTGGCGCGCATGCATCCCGATATTGCCGTGCTCGCGCTGCCGTTAGCGGCCAATAATGAAGCTCTCGCGGTATTTGCCTTTATCGGCGGCTTCTCCGCTGCCGCCGGCATGGTGATCGTCTCCAGCGTGGCATTATCGACCATGATCACCAACGACTTGGTTGTGCCCATGCTGCTGCGCTCGAAGCGCTTTGGCCAGCGTCTCGCGCTCCGACTCCTACTTATTCGCCGCTTATCAATTATTGCGCTAACGCTACTCGGCTACGGCTACTACCGAGTCATTGAAGAG
Source organism: Paraperlucidibaca sp. (assembly GCF_982810325.1). Taxonomy (NCBI): domain Bacteria; kingdom Pseudomonadati; phylum Pseudomonadota; class Gammaproteobacteria; order Moraxellales; family Moraxellaceae; genus Paraperlucidibaca; species Paraperlucidibaca sp. Next base: position 82,257 of record NZ_CEYEMI010000001.1, on the reverse strand, counting down.
TTCTCTCAGCTCAACGCCGTCGGCCTACTCGCATTCTCAGCCGTTGCGCACTTCGCTCCCGCCCTGCTTGCTGGCCTGTTTTGGCGCGGCGGCAGTCGCCAAGGCGTGATGGTCGGTCTCATCGCCGGCATCAGTGTCTGGGCCTACACACTAATGATCCCCGCCATGCTGCCCGCGCTTGGCCTCAGTGCTGAATGGCTCAGTCAAGGACCATTCGGCCTCAGCTGGCTACGCCCACAAGCGTTGTTTTATCTAGAGGGGTGGGACCCGCTCACGCACGGTGTATTTTGGAGTTTGTTGGTCAATATCAGCTGCTTTGTTGTGGTGTCTTTACGCTTTCGCCCAGGCATCAGTGAGCAGCTTGAAAGCAGCCACTTTCTTGATCCATTTACCACGCAAAGCCAAGCGCTACATACAGAAGAATGGCAGCGCCTACCGGTCAGCGAGCTTCACGCTTTGGCCTCTCGTATCCTAGGTGAGGAAGCGACAAATCAAGCCTTTGATCAGTTTGCTCGCGGGCGTGGCCAGCAACTCGACTTACGCCGCTCGGCCAGTCGTGCTTGGGTGCAATTTACCGAGCGCTTGCTAGCCGGTGCCATGGGCGCCGCATCATCGCGTGCCATTTTAACCACGGTTCTGCGCGGCAGTGGTTTAGAGATTGGCCAAGTAGTGGCCTTGCTTGATCAAAGCTCACAGCTGCAGCGCTTTAATCGCGGCGTGCTCAACACCATGATGGAGCACATCGAGCAGGGTATTAGTGTGGTCGATGCTGAAATGCGCTTGGTGGCATGGAATCGACGCTATCTTGAACTCTTTGATTACCCCGATGGCATGGTCTATACCGGTTGCCCTGTGGCAGATTTGATTCGCTATAACGCCGAACAAGGCGAGTGCGGGCCAGGCCTAATCGACGCCCATGTCGAAAAGCGCATTCGTCATATGCGCGAAGGCAGCCCGCATATTTTTGAACGCATTCGGCCCGATGGCCAAGTGTTAGAGCTACGCGGACGGCCAGTGCCCGGCGGCGGCTTTGTGACTACATTTGCCGATATCACACACTTCAAGCGTACTGAACACACACTAGCTGAAGCCAAAACCGAACTAGAGGAACGTGTTGCATTGCGCACGGCCGAGCTACAGACAGCTCTAGCGGCACAAGAGCAGGCGAAGAGCCAAGCTGTTGAAGCCAACCAATCTAAAACACGTTTTTTAGCCGCTGCCAGCCACGATATCTTGCAGCCAATGAATGCCGCGCGACTGTTCTCATCAGCACTAAGCCAGCATCCTGAGCTATCTGGCGAGGTCGGCGTATTGGCCCAGCAGCTCGATAGCTCGCTGCGTGGCGCTGAAGAGTTACTCTCGGCCTTGCTGGATATTTCACGCCTAGATGCGGGAGCACTACTGCCGCACCCCGAAGCCATCGCGCTAGATGCGCTGTTAATCGAACTGATTGAGCAAGTCCGGCCCTTAGCAGCTCAACGTGGCCTTACCCTAAGACTATGGATGCCCAAGGGCGCAATTTGGGTGCGCAGCGATAGGCAATGGTTGCGCCGCATTATTCAAAACTTACTAAGCAATGCCCTGCGCTATACCCGCAATGGCGGCGTGCTCGTTGGCTTGCGTCGCTGCGACAATGGCCAAGGCTGGCGTCTTGATGTGCGTGATACTGGCCCCGGTGTTCCTTTGGGCCGACAAGCCAGTATTTTTGAAGAGTTTCAACGTGGCGGCGAAGCTTCTCCTTGGGGCGAAAAAGGCCTTGGCCTGGGTCTCGCCATTGTCGATCGCATGGTGCGGCTGCTTGGGCATCGCATTAGCCTGCGCTCGGCGAGTGGTCGTGGAGCCTGCTTTAGCATTCGCATGAGCGCCTGCTCACCTGCCATTCGCGATGTAAATAGCAGCGACTTAGCCGTGGCGAATGCCGGCGACTTAAGTCGCTTAACGGTGCTCTGCATCGATAACGAGCCAGAGATTTTAGCTGGCATGCAGGCCTTACTAGGTCGCTGGGGCTGCACTGTCGTCGTTGCTAGCAATGGTGCAGAAGCGCATGCGCAGCTGGCGGAATATCAGCCTGAGGTAATTTTGGCAGACTATCATCTGGCCAACGACGAAGATGGTTTAGACTTGCTGCTCACCTTAGCCGTTGGTCGAGTTGGCGCATTAGTGACAGCCGATCATAGCGATGAGACTGCGCAAGCGGTGCGCGCTGCGGGCTTTGGCTTACTGCGTAAGCCCATTAAACCCGCGGCATTGCGCGCATTTTTAGCCGCCAGCGCACAATCGCTTTAAGTCATTTATTAGCTGGGTACGCCCTAGGCCTTAGTTTATGCAGCAAAACATCGCCATTATTGGCAGCGGGATGGCCGGCTTAGCCGCCGCGCACTTTCTCTCGCGCGCAGGCCATCGCATCACGATTTTTGAAGCACAAAATGGCCATGGCATGGATGCGCATAGCCTGAACTGGCAAGGTGGCCTAGTCGATGTGCCCTTGCGCGTAATGAGCCCACAAGTTTGGGGCAGCGTGATCGATCTTGCCGCCTCCGTTGGTGTCTCAACATTTCCAGTCGATACATTTGCCGCCTGCAGTTGGCTCGATGATCAATCCACATGGTTTCGCAGCAGCCGCTTATTTGGCCTACCGAGCGTGGGCTCATGGCGTCATATCGGTCTCAATAGCGCCCGTCTTGCACGTGGCTTTTGGCAACTACGTACTTGCCTAGCAGACCTCAGCGCCGATGATCCGCGCACTTTAGCTGAGCTACTCGCCGACACCTCTTTCGACCCGTTATTTTGGCGCGGACTAGTGCTGCCATTGCTAACGACTATCTGCACCTGCGATGAGCAGCATCTATTGGCCTGGCCTGCGCATCAACTGCTGTCCTTACTCAACACTATTGTCCATGGCGATACTTTGGTGCGCTTGCAAGGTGGCACGCCGGCACTAGTGGCTGCGCTCGGCAAAGACCTCTTGCGCATTAGCGGCAGCCCTGTGCAATCGGTGCGTGAGTTGGCTGAGGGTGTTGAAGTACTTAATGCTCGTGGCGAAGGTGGTATTTTTGATCGCGTGGTGGTGGCAACTCAAGCTAATCAACTCGGCTTTCTCGATACGCCTTGGCAGCGCGAACAGACCTTAATGCAGGGCATTCGTTTCGATCATGGCGAGCTTTGGGTGCATACCGATACGCGCTTTTTGCCGGCAAAACGCAGCGATTGGTCGGCGTTGAACTACAGCATCTCGCGCGATTTATCGCAGGCGATGTTTAGTGTTTGGGTCAATGCTGTGGAGCCTAGCCTGCAAGATGCTGCGCCTATTTTGCAAACGTGGAATCCCTTATTCCCACCAGCCGATGAACATGTGATCGTTCGTGTGCCACTGGCGCGCGCCGTAGTTCATAGCGGCACTCACAGTGTGCATGAGCAGCTGCGCGTGCTGCATGCAGAAGCTGGCCGCCGTGTATTTTTCTGCGGCTCATGGGCTCATGCCGGCGTGCCGTTATTGGAGTCTGCAGTGCGTTCGGCACAGGCAGTGGCAGCATTTATTCCTGCTGCAAAAGCTTAAGGCGTGGATACACAAAGTCGCTTACTAGGCGCCGTTGGCCCTGCCCCGCACTGGAGCAATCTCGGTGCTTGGATTAGCGAAGATAATCAGCTCAGCTCGGACCAGCCATACAACGAAGCAGCGAATCGATTAGCGCTGCTGCATGCTGCTGCAGTTGGCATAAACGAGCGTGACAGCTTGCTTGAGCTAGGCGCAGGGGCAGGTGCTAGCCTGCGCTTATGGGCGAGCCATGGTGTGCGCAATATCATCACGATTGATCAGGCCCTAACGACGCTGCCGGCTGAGTTCAAGGGGCTTGGCGTAAATCATCGTGGCATTCAGGCAGACTTTGATGCGCCGTGGTCTGAGCTGCCGCTAGTTGATGTCATCATCGCTGTTGATGCGCTTTATCATGCCCGATCGTTCGGCTCTAGCTTAGGTAATATTGCCGCTCAGCTCACGCCGCAGGGACGTTGGGCGCTAAGCACATTGCACATTAATACCGAGCTCACGCGCTCACAAAAAGCGCAGCTAAAAACTCAGCTTCTGGCCTGTGGCATTGCCTGGTCCGGTGTTTGGCATCAATCATTTTCGAGTGTTGAGCCGCCGAGTATTTTTGAAAATGCCGGCTTAGCAATACAGCGTATCGATGATTTAACAGAGTCAGTATTAGCAGGCTTTGCTCTTGCCATTGCGCATCGCAAACAAAGCCTGTCGCTTAGCGATCAGCTGCATCCGGCATGGTGGAAACTAAGCTTAACAGCCCGACTCTGCCGCTCATTAGTCGCGAGCGGCAAGGTGCGTTATGTGCTTATTTCTGGCAAAAAATCCGCGTAAAAACTCGCGATCAATCTTCTTCAATTACCTGCGCTAAACGCATACTTGGGTCGAGTTGCAGCTTCGATGCAGCCACTACCGCCTGCGTTCGATTTGATGCGCCAAGCTTCTTCAAAATAGCGGTCATATGCGCCTTGATAGTCGCTTCCGACACGTTCAGCTCATAGGCGATCTGCTTATTCAGCAGGCCATCGGCGAGCATCATCAGCACGCGAAATTGCTGCGGTGTGAGATCACGCAAACGCTTGGCGATATCGGCTTCATCTGGGGCTAAATGCGTAGGCTGTGAACTCGCCGCGCTGGCTGGCAACCAGACATCGCCATCGAGCACTTGCGCAATGGCTTTCGCCATTTCATCCAAGCCTGTCGACTTCGGAATATAGCCACTGGCACCATGCGCCACCGCACGACGAATCACCCCAGGCTCTTCATTGCCAGAGACCACAATCACCGGCAACGATGGAAAGCGCGCACGCACATGAATCAAGCCTGAGAAACCTGACGCACCGGGCATGTGCAAATCCAAGAGCAATAGATCAGGCTCTTCGCCACGCTCTAATAACGTCTGCAACGATGCCGTGGTGTCAGCTTCGGCAATCGTCGCATCGGGGTAAAGACGTGCCACGGCGCCTTTGAGGGCATCGCGAAATAGCGGATGATCATCGGCAATCACAAAATACATGGCACACCTCTCTAGTAATGCAACGATAGCTTAAGCCTCGGCGCGACGGCCCTGTACCAGACTATCGACAACGCTCGGATCGGCCAAGGTTGATGTGTCACCCAAGCCGTCAAACTCGTTGGCGGCGATTTTGCGCAAGATGCGACGCATGATTTTTCCAGAGCGCGTTTTTGGCAAGCCAGGTGCCCATTGAATCTGATCAGGAGCAGCAATTGGACCAATTTCAGCGCGCACATGAATCACTAAAGCCTTGCGTAATTCTTCGCTAGGCTCATGGCCTTCTTGCAGCGTGACATAGGCAAAAATGCCTTGACCTTTAATATCGTGCGGAAAGCCAACAACTGCAGCTTCAGCCACCGCCACATGCGATACCAAGGCGCTTTCGACTTCAGCCGTGCCCATGCGATGGCCTGACACGTTTAGCACATCATCGACGCGACCAGTGATCCAGTAATAATCATCGGCATCGCGACGCGCGCCATCACCAGTGGTGTATACGCCGGGGAAGACGTTAAAGTAAGTTTCAGCAAAGCGTTTGTGGTCGCCATAGATCGAGCGCATCTGACCAGGCCATGAGTCTGTAATAACTAAGTTGCCCTCACAAACGCCTTTCATCAGCGAGCCATCGTTATCTAAAATAGCGGGCTTAATGCCGAAATACGGACGGCTGGCGGAGCCCGGCTTCATATCAACAGCGCCAGGCAATGGCGTAATTAAGACGCCACCAGTTTCAGTTTGCCACCAAGTATCGATGATTGGGCAACGCGAGTCGCCGACAACTCGGTGATACCAATTCCATGCTTCGGGGTTGATTGGTTCACCGACCGAGCCAAGCAGGCGTAGCGACTTGCGGCTGCTTTCTAGCGTTGGGCCATCGCCCTCACGCATCAGTGCGCGAATGGCTGTCGGTGCGGTGTAGAGAATGCTGACGTGGTGCTTATCGACGACCTTGCCAATACGGCTCCAGTCGGGGTATTGCGGCACACCTTCAAACATCACGGTAGTTGCGCCATTGGCTAAAGGGCCGTAGAGCAAATAGCTATGTCCGGTGACCCAGCCTACATCGGCGGTACACCAGAACACATCATCTTCGCGTAAATCGAACATATTGGCGAAGGTGCTGGTGACATAAACCAAATAGCCGCCGGTGGTGTGCAGCACGCCTTTAGGCTTACCGGTCGAACCCGATGTGTAGAGAATAAATAACGGGTCTTCGGCGTTCATCGCGACAGCAGCGTGATCAGCTGAAGCGCCGGTCATTAGGTCATGGTACCAAAAGTCGCGCTTGTTATCCCAGTTCACCGAGCCGCCGGTGCGACGAACCACAATGACTGTGGTCACGCCAGAACCTGCTGGCGTGCGAATCGCGTTATCGACGTTAGCCTTCAGTGGTACAGCTTTGCTGCCTCGCAAGCCTTCGTCGGCAGTAATCACTACGGTAGAACCGCAGTCTTCAATACGCCCTGCTAGTGAGTCTGGCGAAAAACCGCCAAATACCACCGAATGCGGCGCGCCAATACGCGTACATGCCAGCATAGCCACCGCTGCCTCTGGGATCATCGGCATATAAATGGTGACGCGATCGCCTTTTTTGACACCTTTCGCTGTTAGCACATTGGCAAATTTACAGACCTCAGCATGAAGCTCGCGATAGGTAATGTGGCGCGACTCACGCGGGTCATCGCCCTCCCAAATAATGGCAGTTTTATCGCCGCGCTTGGCTAACTGACGATCTAGGCAGTTGGCGGCAACGTTGAGCTCACCATCAGCAAACCATTTGATGCGTAAATCTTCAGGGTTAAATGAGACATCTTTGACTTGAGTGAATGGCTTCATCCAGTCCACGACCTGCGCCTCTTTCGCCCAAAATGCGTCGGGATTAGCGATCGACTCGGCATAACGCGTGGCGTATTCATCGGCGGTATTACGTGTGCCCGCAGCTAAATAATGGGCTGGTACAGGAATTACAGTGGCGTCGCTCATGGCGTTGGCTCCTCAGTTGTCTGTCTTATATGCCTTAGCACCTTCCCCGAGTATGCCTCGCGCAAGGCATTATCTGCATTAGCCTTTCGTATCACTGGCACAAAAACTCGACCAGCACCGAGCATTACGACCTAAGTGTTAGATACCAATGCCTAATACAGTTCACACCAGCGTAGCGCTATACAAGCAAAACCTACTTTGCGTTGGAGAATAAGAAGATGAAGCGCCTAACCAAAATCGCCCTGCTGACCCCACTAGCCGCTGCCATGTTTCCTGGCTTTGCCTTAGCAGACACTAGCAGTGAAATTGCCGCCTTACGCGATCGCCTAGAACAGCTCGAAGCTCAAGTGGCACAACAAAAAGCCACTCCAGCACCAGTCACCTCAAATAGCAGCGTCTCTTTTGGTGATACCAAATTTAGTTTTGGCGGCTATGTAAAAGTTGACGCACTGTATTCACGCTTCTCTGATGGCTCAGTGGCCGGCAGCTCCAGTGGTCGCGACTTTTACGTGCCAAGTGCCACGCCCATCTCTGCTGGCAATGGCAACGCAAGTTCAGTGTTTGATATGCACGCGCAGCAAACACGTTTCTTCTTCAAGACTGAAACGCCTGCTGGCGATGGCAAGTCGGTCAAAGCCTATATCGAGATGGATTTTCAGAGCCCGGCACGTGGCTCTGAGCGCGTCACCAACAACTATGATCCCGGCTTACGTCACGCATTTTTGACCTATGACAAATGGTTGATTGGCCAAACTTGGACAACCTTCCAAGACCTCGGTGCATTACCTGAAACTGTGGACTTCGTTGGTTCTTCCGATGGCACAGTTTTCGGTCGCCAGCCTCAGGTACGCTATAGCACGGGTAATTGGCAGTTCTCCGTCGAGAACGCCGAAACTGCACTAGCTAGCCGAAGTGTTCCAGCTGGTGCCGTATCGATTACTGATCAAGGCTCCAACGCCATGCCAGACTTAGTTGCTCGCTATACGCACAAAGCAGACTTTGGCCATATCAGCGTTGCCGCTTTGGCGCGCCAGCTAAAAACTAGCCAAAATGCAGCCGGCCAAGATGAAACTACCGAAGGCTACGGCATTTCTCTCTCAGGCAAATATAATCTCAGTAGCGGCGATGATATTCGCTATATGGCTACCTACGGCAGCGGCCTCGGTCGCTATGTTGCGCTCGGAACCAGCGGTGATGCCGTCGTCGATGCCAGTGGCAATCTAGAGGCAATTGACGTGGTCGCGGGCTATGTGACCTATCGCCATTTATGGTCCGATAAACTGCGCAGCAGCATTCAGGCCTCTGTTTTATCAATAGATAACCCAGATATTCTGGCGCCAACGGCAGCCATTAGTGATGCCAACAAAACCATTTTCTCTGGCTTGACCAACATCATTTATAGCGTGACACCGAAACTGGATATCGGCGCTGAGTATCTACATGCCAATCGCGAGGTTGAAGATGGTCGTGACGGCAACTTAGATCGCCTGCAATTCATGGCCAAGTACAGCTTTTAAGCGCCCTGCGGCACACAAAGGCCATACATATCTGCCACTAAAGCCTTGCAGATAAACCACCATGGGCTAACCTACACTTAAGTTGTCTTAGCCCATTTGAGTACACGCTCATGAGTCGCTGGCACATTGCTGGTCGCAGCTTACGCGCCTTAGAAGCCATCACCGATGGCCTTCCTGCAGGCAAAGCCCCCGAGTTCGATACCCGAGGCCCTACTGAGCGCCTTCGTAGCATCACACTTCCCGCTTCCGATAAAGATAGCCATGTCGACTTCTGCGTCGCTACCGGCGCTTGGCCGATTGCCGCGTTTTGGAGTGCTCACGCATTTCTAGCAATGGCCGGCGTTTTGTCTGGCGGCGGAGGCGGCTGGCTACTTTGGCTAGCGGCCGGCTTGTTTGGCGTACTTCGTCAAACCAGTAATGTCATGCGCATCAACCAGCATCGCGTGCTAGTTCGCGAAGGCTTGGCTGGGCGTGCTGAACGCAAAATTGAGCTGCATCAAATCAGCTCAATTTGGGTGCAGCAAGGTGCGACCGGTCGTGCTCTCAATATTGGCCGTGTTGGCATGCAACTGATCAATGGTGAAGTAGTTTGGGGGCCGGTTATCGGCCATCCAACGCGTGCAAAACGCGCGATCGCGGTCGCGGTCAGTCGCCGTACGGCAAGTAATTAAACCACCCGTTACAGTATTGAAATTTAGGACTTGAGCAAGTCACTCGTCTCACGCATGATCTAGGCACAACTAAAACAACCTAGGTCATTGCTATGAGTGATAGCGTTTTTATTTTGGTGCTCCTGCCCATCTCTCTTTTTATCATTCTATTCAGCCTTGGGCTTGCGCTCACAGTCGCTGATTTTCGCCGTGTTGCGGTCTACCCACGCGGTGTCGCCATCGGTATGGCTAACCTGATCTTCATCTCGCCCCTTCTCGCAGTTGGCCTTGCAATAGCCTTTAAGCTACCACCAGAGCTTGCTGTCGGCATGGTATTGCTTGGCGCATCGCCAGGCGGCACCACTGCCAATATGCTCACTCATCTTGCGAAAGGCGATACCGCACTATCACTAACCATGACAGCAATTAGTAGTGTTGCGGCAGTGTTTACTGTGCCGATCTTGCTCGACTTATCGACTCAATGGTTTATGCATGGCGAAGCGCAATATGAAATCGCCATGATGCCCATCGTGATGAAAATCCTGCTCATTACCTTGCTACCACTAGGCATCGGCATGATTGTTCGCAGTCGCGCCACACAATGGTCGATACGCTTTGAGCCGCTAGTGAAAAAAATCGCCACCATCTTTTTTATCTTGGTGGTGTTTGTTGTGCTCTGGTCTGAGCAAGAGCATATCTTTAGCAATATCGCCAGCGTCGGCCTAGCCGTGCTCTGCCTTAACGTCTTCGCCATGGGCATTAGCTATGGCAGCTCAAAACTCGCCGGCTTAGATGGCCCGCAATCAACCGCCATCAGCATTGAGCTCGGCGTGCATAACACCACGCTAGCAATGGCCGTGGGCGCAATGGTATCGGCATCAATGATCATCCCTGCCGCGGTGTATAGCCTGTTTATGTTCTTCACTGCCGGTGCATTTGCGAAATGGATGCATAGCCGCAATAGCTAGAAAAAAGCCCCGCCACACAATGCATGTGGCGGGGCTTTTTAGTGTTAAGGCAGCGCTTTGTGTCTGTTAAAACAGACGGTTCATGCCATTGAGCGCCGCCACCCGATAAGCCTCAGCCATGGTCGGATAGTTAAACGTGGTATTGGCAAAATACTCGATCGAGTTATTCGGCAAATTCATCACCGCCTGACCAATGTGGACAATCTCAGCGGCGTTATTACCGAAGCAATGAATGCCCAAAATCTCACGCGTATCGCGATGAAATAAGATTTTCAACATACCAACGACATCGCCCGAAATCTGCGCGCGCGCAAGATGCCTAAAGAATGACTGACCAACCTCATAGGGCACTTTATCTTCGGTGAGTTGGCGCTCGGTACGGCCAATGCAGGAGATCTCGGGGATGGTGTAAATGCCCGTCGGCACATCGCCAACATGCGGCACATCTTGACTACCAGTGATGTGCGCAGCGGCACAGCGACCTTGATCATAGGCAGCAGATGCTAGCGCGGGCGGACCAATGACATCGCCTGCCGCGTAAACATTCGCGGCGTCTGTGCAATAGCGCTCATCGACAGCAATTTGGCCACGACTATTGGCACTCAAGCCTACGGCCTCAAGGTTGAGCGTTTCAGTATTACCGGCACGGCCGTTGCACCAGAGAATGGCATCGGCCTTAATTTTCTTGCCCGACTTCGTGTGCAAAATCACGCAATCGTCCTGCGTTTCAAGCTTGCTGTATTCCTCTTGATTGCGAATAAGCACACCTAAATCACGAAGATAATGCGACAGCGCATCGGCAATTTCATTGTCTAAAAATGACAGCAACTGCGGCTGCGTATTGACAAGATCGACCTTGTAGCCGAGGCCAACAAAAATCGATGCATACTCGCAACCAATCACGCCAGCGCCATAAATAATCAGCTTTTGCACTGGATAGTCGAGCTTCAAGATCTTATCGCTATCGAAAACGCGTGGATGATTAAAGTCGATGTCAGCAGGCTGATACGGGCGACTGCCGGTAGCAATTACCGCAGACTCAAAACCAATGCGCTCGCTAACACCCTCAGAGGTCAGCACGCTCATGGTGTGATCATCCTCGAAGCGAGCCTCACCGTAATACAGATCAACGTCGTTGCGCTCGAAAAAGCGGTGATGAGTAGTTACTTGTATATCAATGACTTTATGCGCGCGTGCCAACACTTGCGACAGCGGCAGGCTGCGAATATCGGCCATGCGCGACAGCAATGGGTCACGGCGAAAACGCATCAGGTTATAGACGGTCTGGCGCAGTGCCTTGGATGGAATAGTGCCCACATGCGCACAGTTGCCACCAACTTCGCCAAGCTGATCGATCACCGCAACGCGCCGGCCTTCCTTAACCAATTTCATGGCCGCACCCTCACCCGCAGGTCCAGCACCAATCACTACCACATCGTAACGCGCTAACATGCTGATCCGCCCTATTTGCTATGCCTTAGATTGACTATTAGGGTAGTGTTTTTACGGGCGTTTGTCTGGCTTATTCAACCAAAGAATGGTCTCTCAGCGTAATACATGCCGGCACACTAGCATCGGTTTTACGCTACACTCAGGCACATCTTTAGTGTCCTGATGAGCCATCATGAGCAACTCCAGCGAGCCCACTCTTAGTAGCCCCAATCCTGTGCGCATCGAGACCGGCGTGAAGCTGCGTGGTGCAGAGAAAATGGCGCGTATTCCGGTGAAAATCATCCCCACCGTGGAAATGCCGCGCAAGCCTGACTGGATCCGTGTACGCATTAAAAACCCAGCCGAAGTATCACGAATCAAAGGCCTGCTGCGCGAGCAAAAACTGCACACCGTGTGCGAAGAAGCCGCCTGCCCTAACCTTGCCGAATGCTTTGGTGGCGGCACCGCGACCTTTATGATCATGGGCGATATTTGTACACGCCGATGCCCATTTTGCGATGTCGCCCACGGCCGCCCCAATATGCTCGATGCCGAAGAGCCACATAACTTAGCCGAAACAGTGGCCAACCTTGGCCTGAAATACGTGGTGGTGACTTCGGTCGATCGTGACGACTTGAAGGATGGCGGCGCACAGCATTTTGTCGACTGCATCGTCGCTGTGCGCGAGCGCAACCCTCACATCAAAATGGAAATTTTAGTACCCGACTTTCGTGGCCGTATGGATATCGCGTTGCGCTTAATCAGCGAATGCCCGCCAGACGTGTTCAACCACAATATCGAAACTGTGCAGCGCTTATATAAAGCTATTCGGCCGGGCTCGGACTATCAGCACTCGTTAACACTGCTGCAACGCTTCAAGCAAGAGCGCCCAGACATCGCCACCAAATGCGGCCTTATGGTCGGCATTGGCGAAACTGAAGAAGAAGTACTCGCGCTACTCGATGACTTGAGAGCTCACGATGTCGACCTAGTCACCATCGGCCAGTATTTGCAGCCCTCGAAAACGCATGCGCCGGTCGATCGTTTTGTTCATCCCGATGAGTTTGCTCGCTACGCCGCTTATGGCCGCAAAATTGGTTTTCGCAACGTTGCTAGCGGCCCCATGGTGCGCTCGAGCTATCACGCCGACCTGCAATTTGCTGGCGTCGACGTCAATGCGATGACTGTTGCGGCTCAAACCAATTGATGGCCATAACTACTGGATGGCTTTTAGCGCATGACTGACTTGTTTCATCGTTTGCAGATCAACCACGCCAGTGGCGAAATCCCTGGTGAGCGCGTCGATATTGGCTGGCGCGCTTGGGCATCTCGTGCACCTATAAAGAAGGTTGGTAGCCTGCGTTTTTACGTAGAAAACTTGCAGTTTTGGCTAGCCGTCTGGCGCTTTTTCGGCCAGCAGCGCGTGCTCATTCAAGTCGATAACCACTACCTAACGGCCACTAGCGCCAGCATCACAGCCAATGATCAGGGCAGCATTAGCGTCACTCTCATGCAGCGCACTACTATTCTTGGGCACTTCTTTCGCTATGTTCTATGGCGCCGGAAAAGCCCTTTACACAGCACGCTCATGGGCAATGATGTCCGCATCAGCTTCAGCTCGTCGATTCCTACCGAACTACCAAAAAAGCTAAGCCATTGCCCCGAAGCACTGTTGGATGGCGATAGTGCGTTGAGCTTGCCGCTGCATATCACGCGCTATATTAGTCAGTAGCTAGCGCCGCTTTTGCCGCCGCCAATGTGGCGCGCGTCTCAGCCCGATCAAGCTGCTTTACAGCACGCTGGGCCATGGCCAACGCCGACAGGGGACGGCCACTACGAATGAGCACATCGGCTAAATTATTTAGCAGCCAAGGCGACTCCGGCTGCGCTTTCAAACCTTCCTGCAGCACGGCCTCAGCGCTGGCCAAACCTGTTTCTTGTTCAGCGAGCTGCGCCTGTGCCAACCACAAGGAAATCTCTTCTGGCCAATAACTTAGACCACGGCGCAAACCGGCCATGGCAAGCTCTGGCGGTGCTGCTTTAGCCATGACCACGAGCTGCTTAGCCACGACAGATGAGGTCACGGATGCCGGCCATTCAGCCTGCACTGGCAGCAAACGAATAGCCCAGCGCCCACTACGTGCCCACGTTCGATCAAACACCGACCAACTCAGCACCAAGCGCTTCTGCTCGCCAGAGCGCAGAATAATCTTTTCACGTGCAGTATCGACGCCAATAACAACGGCGTAATGCCAGACCGGATACCACGACAAACCATTGTTTTGAAACACCACGACCGGGCTGCCATCGGCGACTGCCTGTGCAAGCACGCGCAAGTTCGGCGCTAAGCGCTCGGGCACAAACCCGCGCTGGCGCGATTGAGCCACTAGCTCATCGGTGAGCGTGCCTTCTCGACCTGGAATATACAGTGATGGCGCAAGCGCTTCGGGCGTGACCGGCGAACCAAGATAGGTCATCACCATGGCCAATGCCGCAGGGCCGCACTCATACTCGCGCTGAGCATAGAAAGGGACGTTGCTGAGTTCTACCGATGGCGGCGGCTGCACGCGTAAATCAAGCGCCTGCGGTGTCATGCAGGCGCTCAATAATAACGCCAGCAGCGCCGTCAGCCAGAGTCGGCTTAGACGCATACTGGATCGACTCAACGAATGGAGCGTGTGAACGGGAAGATTTTGGTGAAGCCTAGAATATCGGTTACTAGCAATACCAAGAAAACAAAGATGACGGCGCCAATAACGCCACCACCACCAGCACCGACTGGCGTGGAGTCAATTTTCTCTGCTAAACGCTGCACTTCTTCATCAGATAATGCCGCAACACGATCAACCGCTTGGTCTGAGTCAACACCAAAACGCGTCATTTGCGTACGTACTTCTTCGCGCTGAAGCCAATCCACCACCTGCGCACGTTGGCCTTCAATTGCAGCGCTATCGCTGCTCGACAAATACGTTTCCGGGGCAATGGGCCCAGCAATTGCAGCCATGCTCCAGGCGCTCGTAGTCACAATCAATACACTTGCTGTTGCAGCTCGAATGAACTTTTTCATTTTTATTACCTCATGGATAGCTTGTCCAATATACGCGTAAACCATCTACCACGTTGACATATCTCCAGTCGCGCCATTCTTTCGAACCGCTTAGTCAAAGCGCTAACATGCGCCTCTCAGCCGCGTCGGTCGGCCACAAATGGGTTGGTACGGCGCTCATGGCCAATGGTCGACATTGGGCCGTGGCCGGGCACAAAACGCATATCATCAGGCAGTATCCAGAGCTCACGCTTAATGGCATCGAGCAAGTCCTGATGGTTGCCCATAGGGAAATCGGTGCGGCCTATAGAGCCGGCAAACAGCACATCGCCAACAAAACTCACGCCTGCACTTTCAGAAATAAACACGACGTGGCCGGGCGTATGGCCAGGGCAATGACGCACCAATAAGGTCTCAGCGCCAACCGTAACTTCATTGCCTTGGTCTAACCAACGTGTCGGTGTAAATGGCCGCGCCGTGGGAAATTGAAACATGCGCGATTGATCATCTAAGCGATCGATCCAAAACTGATCGCCGGGGTGTGGTCCCTCAATTGGCAGGTGCAATTGCTCAGCCAAATCGGCCACGGCACCGGCGTGATCGATGTGTGCATGAGTGACTAGCAGCTTGGTGAGTGTCACGCCTTCGGAGGCGACCAGAGCCAATAGTTTATCGGCGTCACCGCCGGCATCAACGAGCGCTGCTTCATTGGTGGCATCGCACCAAATCAAACTACAATTTTGTTCAAACGGGGTCACGGGGTGAATACGAAAGCGTAAAGCCATTAACTCAGCTCCTGGTTCGGGCGACTGATTTCGGCCGCAGCGGGTGGTCGGTGCTCTGGTTTCAGGCGCACATAAAGGGTTTTATTCACGCGGGCAATCACTTGGCCATCGGCATCAACAACCTCCACAACAAGCTCGGGACGCACGGCGCCACCTGTGGCGGCCTGCGTTTTGATTTGCTCAAGCAGGCCATCAGGCAGGCGAAAGCAGGCAAATACTTGGCTCTTACCAGGGCGCAAAAAATCAATTTTCGCGGCCTGATCCCAGACAATATAGTTCGGCCCTAAGCGTCTCATTAGGATGAGCATGTAAAACGGATCGACCATGCTGTAAAGGCTGCCGCCAAAGTGCGTGCCGACGTAATTTTTATTCCAGAACGTTAGCTTCATGGAAACGTCGATTTCGCTAAAGTCTGGACTGATACGATCGACTCGAATACCCGCCCCTAAGAACGGAAAATACAAAGAAAACAACCACCGTAGACGACTCGCTTTCATACAGACACCTTCAGATATGATGACAATTTGGGCTACACTCGCCCCATCATTGCCAAGGAGCACTTTACCATGCCATCGATGGATGTCGTTTCAGAACTCGAGGTTTACGAGGTTAATCACGCCGTACAAAACACCACGAAAGAGATCGCTACGCGTTTCGACTTTCGCGGCTCGGAAGTATCGGTAAGCTTCAACGAGAAAAACAAAGAAATTAAACTTAGCGCTGAATCAGACTTTCAGGTCGAGCAAGTGCTCGCCATGCTCGAAAGCCAAATGATCAAGCGCAAAGTCGACCCACAAGTTTTCGATCCACAAAAAATGGAAGCCTCGGGCAAGTTCATGCACCAAATCATCAAGCTGAAAGATGGTTTGGACAGCGACACTGCAAAAAAAGTAGTGAAGCTATTAAAAGAAAATGGCCATAAAGTTCAAGCCAGTATTCAGGGCGACAAAGTGCGCGTGAGCGATAAAAAGCGCGATACCTTACAAACCGTAATGGCATTTTTACGCGAGCAGCAGCTGGGCTTGCCGCTGCAATTCAATAATTTCAAGGATTAATAGCGATGGCTTTTAGCAATAACATCACGCGCGCCATGCGGCCTTTTCAGGCCCTGCCAGAAAGTTTACGCCAACGCGCTATTTCAATGATTTTTGGTCGAGTAGTGCCTTTTGTTGGCACTTCGGCTCTGCTCTATGAAGAGATCAGCGAAACCCGTGTGATTGTCAGCATCAAGAACCGCCGTAAAGTGCAAAATCACATCAAAAGCGTGCACGCAGCAGCGATGGCGCTCTTAGCAGAAACCGCCTCAGGCTTTGTTGTTGGCGTGAACTTGCCCGATGACAAAATGCCGCTGATTAAAACCTTGAAGGTCGATTATGTTCGCCGTTCATCAGGTGATTTGCGCGCAGTGGCAACGCTCACGCAAGCCGACATCAACCGTATTCGTAACGAGCCAAAAGGTGAAGTGCTGGTGCCGGTCGTGGTGACTGACGCCACTGGCGAGCAGCCGGTGAATTGCGAGATGCTCTGGGCTTGGACCAGTAAGAAGCGTAAGTAAGCGCTCTTCAGCTCAATAATGCGGTGGCGGTGGCTCAATTTCCGGGCTACCGCTGCCGCTGGGCTGCAAGGTTCGCATCTGCTCGTATAAATGCCGCATATCGGCCTGCAAGCGCGCAATATGATCTTGCTGCGTCGCCACTAAGCGGTTCAATGCATCGAGCAAATCATCTTGATAAGCGACCTTTATTTCTAAGTCTGTCAGCCGCGACTCCATCATTATTCCTCAGCAAAACCTATGTGCCGCGCAGTATGGCAGAGGCTCTATAGGCCTGCATCTGTTAGACTCCGCGCCACTCAAACTTTAGCTGTTGTTATATCCATGGCCTTGCTTTCTCTGCGTGATGTATCCATTGCTTTTGGCGGCCCCGCGCTGCTATCAAAAGTGTCGTTTAGCCTTGAGCGTGGCGAGCGTGTCTGCGTTATTGGCCGCAATGGCGAGGGTAAATCGACCCTGCTAAAAATCATTGCCGGCGAATTGATAGCCGACACCGGCGAAGTCATGCGCACACAAGGTGCTCGCGTCGCGTCATTGCGCCAAGAGGTGCCACAGGGCTGGACCGGAACGGTTGAGGACATTATTGCCGGCGGCTTTGATGATCTGCCCGATAGCGATGCCGCTTTAGAGGACTGGGAAATCCAGATCCGCATCAACAAGATCACTACGCGCTTAAGCCTCGACCCATACGCAGACTTCAATTCGCTTTCTGGTGGTCGTAAGCGCCGCGTTTTGCTCGCACGTGCATTGGTTACCGAGCCCGACATCTTGCTGCTCGATGAGCCCACCAACCACCTCGACGTACGCTCGATCACTTGGATCGAAGATTTCCTTTTAGGCTGGAATGGCACGCTGTTGTTCATCAGTCACGATCGTCGCTTCTTAGGCAATTTAGCGACTCGCTTGGTCGAAGTCGATCGTGGCCAACTGCGCAGCTACCCCGGCAATTACGAAGCCTATTTAGAACGCAAAGCTGAGCAGCTAAGCGCCGAAGGCCATCAAAACGCGGTGTTTGATAAAAAGCTCGCGCAAGAAGAAGTCTGGATACGCCAAGGCATTAAAGCCCGCCGTACCCGTAACGAAGGCCGCGTGCGTGACTTAGAACAACTACGTCGCGAGCGCGCTGAGCGCCGTAATCGCCAAGGTAACGCGCGCTTGGTAATGGCCGAAGCGGAACGTTCAGGCAAGCTTGTACTAACGGCGGAGAACTTAAGCCTGAGTCTCGGTGGTCTCAACCTCGTTCAAGATTTCTCTACAGTCATTATGCGTGGCGATAAAATTGGCCTAATCGGCGATAACGGCGTCGGCAAAACCACGCTAATTCGTATGCTGCTAGATGACCTCGAGCCCGACGCTGGCAAAATCACTCACGGCACTCAGCTGTCCGTGAACTATTTTGACCAGCTCCGTAGCGCCCTCGACCTTGAGGCCACCGTGGTTGATAACGTTGGACAAGGTTCGGATTACATCGAGATTAATGGTCAGCGCAAACACATCCTGGGCTATCTACAAGACTTCCTATTCTCACCTCAACGCGCCCGTACGCCAGTGAAAGCGCTGTCGGGTGGCGAGCGTAATCGCTTGCTGCTGGCCAAACTATTCACGCGGCCAAGCAATGTGCTCATCCTCGACGAACCTACCAACGACCTCGATGTTGAAACACTGGAGCTGCTTGAAGAGCTGCTGGTTAGCTATCCAGGCACCCTACTGCTAATTAGCCACGATCGAGCCTTTTTAGACGCGGTTGTAACGAGCACATGGGTATTTGAAGGCGAAGGTCAGATCAATGAATACGTCGGCGGTTATGCTGATTGGTTGCGCCAACGTCCAGAGCCCATTAGCACAGTGAGCGAAGTGCCTACGGCGAAAGCCGCGGCCACTTCTGCGAAGCCAGCCAAGCGCAAGCTCAGCTTTAAAGAGCAGCGTGAACTCGATGCTATTCCTGGGAAAATCGA
Organism: Paraperlucidibaca sp.; assembly: GCF_982810325.1. Lineage (NCBI taxonomy): Bacteria > Pseudomonadati > Pseudomonadota > Gammaproteobacteria > Moraxellales > Moraxellaceae > Paraperlucidibaca > Paraperlucidibaca sp. Next base: position 63,316 of record NZ_CEYEMI010000001.1, on the reverse strand, counting down.
TGCCTTGGAAGCTGAGCAGGCCGAGCTACAAGCGGCACTTGCCGATGGCCAACTCTTTGTTAGCGATCTCGAAAAAGCCACCGCGATGGCTCAGCGCCTGCCATTAATTGATGATGAGTTATTGGTGTTGCTGTCACGCTGGGAAGAGTTTGGCGGCGAAGCTTAAGATAAAAAAGCAAAGTGTGTGCCTCAAAGCTTGACCAAGCGGTCACGCTTTGGCAGGCTGCGCGCATTAATTTAAATGAGCGCCTTAAATGACAGCTTTAGCCTCACACAATACACCTTCCTACGACAACACCGATCTCCCTGATGTGCAAGCACCAGCGCCTTGGACACTGACAGGCCAAGGCTATTTAATCGCATTGAAAATGCCCGAAGATGTACTGGATAGCTGCACATTCACACCAAGCTCTTTACGCAGCTCACGCCGCAGCAAGCTTAGCATTGCCATGCTCGTGAACTACGACAGCAGTCCAGTCGGCCCTTACCAAGAGCTGTTATTCATACCTGGAAGCTTTCAGTTTAACGATGCCCGTCGTGCCAGCATTAGCCGCATTTATGTATCGAGCCAAGCCTCAGTTACTAATGGAAGGAGCAACTGGGGTATCCCGAAGGATCGCTGCGACTTTGAGATCAACTTTAATGATAGCGGCACCGACTCTGCTCGTCTCACTGCCGATAATGGCGACATGATTGCCGAATTAGTTCTTAGCAGCATGGGCCCTAAACTGCCGCTTCCAACTAATCTCGTGCCAAAAGCTATTCGCACATTGTCGCAAGTTTGGGAAGGTCTTGAGTACACGCTAACACCGTCAACGACCGGCCATGGCAAATGGGCGAAGGTAATCGACTGGAAGTTTAACTCAGATTATTTTCCCGACTTAGCGAAAGGCCGCTGTATCGCTGCGATAAAAATCACTGACTTTACAATGGTATTTCCGGAGCCTCGCATCCAAAGCTGGCGTGGTTGAGAGCGATGCAGCTAGAGCTTGAATGACTAAGCTCTAGCTGCACCTGGCCGCTTAGCGCGGCTGGTGGAATTTCCCCGAGCGCTGTACCACAGCCTCAATGAACGCACCGGCGTGCACCGGATCAACAAACTGTTCAATGCCATGGCCCAGGTTGAAGATATGGCCGCTACCGGCGGTTTCACCGAGCTCAGGCGTCCACACATTGGCATAGCTAGCTAGCAGTTGCTCTACTTCTTGCTCGATGCGTGGCAGCGGCGCGTAGAGCATGGATGGATCCATATTGCCTTGCAGCGCAACACGATGGCCTACGCGAGCACGCGCCTCGCCTAAGTCGGTGGTCCAGTCTAGACCCAAGGCATCAACGCCAGTGTCCGCCATTGCTTCCAACCATTGCCCACCGCCTTTGGTAAACAGGGTGATGGGCACACGACGACCGTCGTTTTCACGGATCAAACCATCGACGATTTGCTGCATATAGCGCAATGAGAACTCGCGATAAGCACCATGTGAAAGCGCCCCGCCCCATGAGTCGAAAATCTGAATAGCTTGCGCGCCGGCACGGATTTGCGCATTCAAATACAGTGTTACCGATTGCGCGAGTTTATCGAGCAGTGCGTGCAGCACTTCTGGGTTCGTCGCCATCAAGGTTTTCGACTCGCGGAAATCGCGCGATGAACCGCCTTGAATCATGTACGTCGCTAATGTCCACGGACTACCAGCAAAGCCAATCAGCGGCACTTGGCCTTTTAGCTCGCGACGAATCGTGCGCACCGCATCCATGACATAGCCCGTGTCTAACTCAGGGTCTGGGATAGGCAGCGCCGCAACATCGGCCATGGTGCGCACCGTACGTTGAAAGCGCGGGCCTTCGCCAGTTTCAAAATACAGACCCAAACCCATGGCATCGGGAATAGTCAGGATGTCGGAGAATAAAATCGCGGCATCAAGAGGAAAGCGACGCAGCGGCTGCATTGTGACTTCGCAGGCCAACTCAGGGTTTTTCATTAACTTCATGAAGTCGCCGGCCTGAGCGCGAGTAGCGCGGTATTCAGGCAGATAGCGCCCGGCTTGGCGCATCATCCAAACCGGTGTGCGGTCGGTGCTCTGACGCAGCAAGGCACGTAAGTAGCGATCATTTTGCAACTCAGACATCGACACTTTCCTCCAATCAATTTTGCGGTACATTTGCTGTCTGCACCTAGGCCGTCGTATTGTATCAGCGAACGAGGGAGTACTCAGACATGACACGATTTTTGCTGATATTGATATCAATAACACTAGTGAGCGCCTGCGCCACTCGCGAGCGCTATGAGGCACGTATCGACACCTATGTCGGCAAATCTATCAATGTGGTGATGGATGACTGGGGCTATCCCAGCGGTAGTTTCGAAGCCCCTAACGGTAATACGGTTTATACCTGGGATAAACAATCGAGCTATACCAGCTCACCCAGCGTACAGACCGGGGTTTTTACCGGCAGCAGCAATGGTGGATTTTTTACTGGCCTCGGCTTTGGTAGCAACACGATAACTCGCCGCTGCCAAACCTATTTTGAAGTCAATAAGCAGAAAGTGATTCTACGCTGGCGCACTCAAGGTAATGACTGCCGAGAGTAACTCTTAGCTTTCATAGAGCGCGCCACGACGTTTCTCGAGACATAAAAAAGGCCAGCATCAACGCTGGCCTTTTTTATCGGTCAGGATTATTTAAACGTCTAGATAATCCATGATGCCTTCAGCTGCCTGACGGCCTTCCCAAATCGCCGTCACCACCAAATCAGAGCCGCGCACCATGTCGCCACCGGCAAACACTTTCGGGTTGCTGGTTTGGAACTTATAGGTAGCAACTTCTGGCGCAGTGACGCGACCCGAGCTATCGGTTTCGATGCTGGTGCTGGCGAACCAATCAGCTGGGCTAGGGCGGAAACCAAAAGCCAGAACCACGGCATCGGCTGGTAAAATTTGCTCTGAGCCTGGCACGGGCTCTGGGCTACGGCGGCCACGCGCATCGGGCTCGCCAAGCTGAGTTTCGACGACCTTCACGCCAGTGACTTTATAACCGTCGCCAACGATTTCCACTGGCTGACGGTTAAACATAAACTGCACACCCTCTTCGCGCGCATTACGAACTTCGCGGCGTGAGCCCGGCATGTTTTCTTCATCACGGCGATAAGCGCAAGTCACGCTCTCCGCACCCTGACGAATCGATGTACGGTTGCAGTCCATGGCCGTGTCACCACCACCAAGCACCACCACTTTTTTACCGGACATATCGATGTAATCCGCAGGGTCTTTCTCGAAGCCGAGATTGCGATTTACGGTGGCGATAAGCAGGTCTAGCGCATCGTAAACACCGGGTAGCTCTTCGCCGGGAAAACCACCTTTCATATAGGTGTATGTGCCCATGCCCATGAAGACAGCGTCATACTCGCCTAGCAGCTCATCGATGCTTATGTCTTTGCCGATTTCGGTGTTAAGGCGGAACTCAATGCCCATGTCGCTGAAAATTTCGCGACGTTGGCTCATCACCGTTTTTTCCATTTTGAACTCGGGGATGCCAAAGGTCAGCAAACCACCGATTTCTGGATTTTTATCAAACACCACTGCTTTCACACCGGCACGAGTCAACACGTCGGCACAGCCCAAGCCAGCAGGGCCGGCACCAATAATCGCCACTTTTTTACCCGTCGCGACTACGCCAGACAGATCTGGACGCCAGCCCATAGCAAACGCCGTATCGACAATATACTTTTCAGTATTGCCGATAGTCACAGCGCCAAAACCATCGTTGAGGGTGCAAGCGCCTTCGCATAAACGATCCTGCGGGCAAACGCGGCCACAGACTTCTGGCAGCGTATTGGTTTGGTGGCAAAGCTCTGCTGCCTCAAACAAACGCCCCTCAGAAACCAACTGCAACCAGTTAGGAATATAGTTGTGCACGGGGCACTTCCACTCGCAGTAGGGGTTGCCGCAACTTAAGCAGCGATGCGACTGGCCTTCCACTTCTGGCTTAGTAAATGGTTGATAAATCTCGATAAACTCCGCTCGGCGGACACCAAGAGCTTTCTTAGATGGGTCATGACGCGCCACATCCAAGAATTGAAAATCGTTATTTAGGCGCTCTGCCATGATCTTGCCTCTTATTGCCGTTCGGGCTTACTGCGGATTAGACACGGTGCTTTTCAGCAGTTCTTTAATGTTGGCGGCTTTAGGTTTAACCAGCCAGAATTTGCGATGGTAATCATCAAACTCCTCCAACACGACACGCCCCCAGTCACTATCAGTCGCTTTTACGTAATCACGCAATACCGACTTCAAGTGATGGCGATGTGGGCCCATAGGTTCGGTACTGATGCGATGAATCTCGATCAACTCATGATTGCAACGATCGAAGAAGTTATTCTCCAAGTCGAGCACATAGGCGAAGCCGCCAGTCATACCGGCACCAAAGTTCAAGCCTGTTGAGCCCAAAATAGTAACCAAACCACCAGTCATGTATTCGCAGCAATGATCGCCAGCGCCTTCAATGACTGCATGACACCCCGAGTTACGTACCGCGAATCGCTCGCCAGCAGTACCGGCAGCATAAAGTGTGCCGCCCGTTGCGCCATAGAGGCAGGTGTTGCCGATTATGGCCGTGTCTTGCGACTTAAATGCAGCGCCTTTCGAAGGACGAATCACCAACTGACCGCCAGCCATGCCTTTACCGACGTAATCGTTGGCATCGCCTTCGAGGTGTAGGTTCAGGCCACCGGCATTCCAGACGCCAAAGCTCTGACCGGCAGTACCAGTGAATTTCAATGTGATCGGTGCATCGCTCATGCCTTGATCGCCATGACGCAGTGCAATTTCACCCGATACTCGTGCGCCAATTGAGCGGTCACAGTTACCGATAGAGTAACTAAACTCACCGCCTTTCTTGCCTTCAATCGCCGGCAAGATCTCAGCCACAATCTTCTCAGCCAACACACCTTTATCGAATGGCTCGTTGCGCTTGTCTTGGCAGAACTGTGGTTTATCTGCAGAGATGTGATCGTTTTTCAACAATGGCATCAGGTCTAGGCGCTTATGCTTTTCAGTCGTGCCGGGCAGACATTCAAGCAAGTCAGTACGACCAATTAGCTCGCTCAGTGAGGCTACACCGAGCACGGCCAACCATTGGCGCGTCTCTTCTGCGATGAACTTGAAGAAGTTCATCAGCATTTCGGGCTCACCAATGAAGTGATCCTGACGCAATTTATCTTGCTGAGTAGCAACGCCAGTGGCGCAGTTATTCAAATGGCAAATACGCAGGTATTTACAGCCTAAAGCGATCATTGGTGTTGAGCCGAAACCAAAGCTTTCTGCACCTAAAATAGCCGCCTTCACCACATCGAGACCAGTTTTCAAGCCACCATCGGTTTGCACGCGCACCTTGCCGCGCAGGTCATTAGCACGCAGCGCTTGTTGCGCTTCAGACAGACCTAATTCCCATGGCGAACCGGCGTGATGGATCGAGCTCAAGGGCGAAGCTGCAGTACCGCCGTCATAACCGGAAATAGTGATGAGGTCGGCGTAGGCCTTGGCAACACCAGCAGCAATGGTACCAACGCCAGGTTCAGACACGAGCTTGACCGACACTAATGCTCTTGGATTGACTTGCTTCAAGTCAAAAATAAGCTGCGACAAATCTTCGATCGAATAAATATCGTGATGCGGTGGTGGTGAAATCAGCGTCACACCCGGCACCGAATGGCGCAAACGAGCAATCAGAGCATTGACCTTGCCGCCTGGCAACTGGCCACCCTCGCCCGGCTTAGCGCCTTGAGCAACTTTAATCTGCAGCACTTCAGCACTAGCTAAGTAAGCTGGCGTGACACCAAAACGACCCGATGCAACTTGCTTAATTTTCGAGTTTTTCAGTGTGCCATAGCGCACAGGATCTTCGCCGCCCTCACCGGAGTTAGAGCGGCCGCCGAGTGTGTTCATGGCAATAGCAATCGACTCGTGAGCCTCAGGCGAGAGTGCGCCCAATGACATGCCTGCCGAGTCGAAGCGTCGCAGAATTGCTTCAAGCGGCTCGACTGCGTCAATCGCCAATGGTGTCGCAGCTTTTTTCAGCTGCAATAAATCACGCAGTGTCGTCACTGGGCGTAAGTTCACCAAGTCGGCATAGGCCTGATAGTCGCTGTAAGCACCGGAGCGTACGGCCGTGTGTAGGCTATTGATCACGTCTGGATTAAAGGCGTGATACTCCTTGCCATAAACAAACTTGAGCAAGCCACCTTGATCAATTTGCTTACGCGCACGCCATGCATCTGCACCAAGTAAACGCTGATCGACTTCCAGCTCAGCAAAGCCAGCGCCTTGAATGCGGCTTGGTACACCTTTAAAGCAAAGGTCGACCACTTCACGATTAAGACCAACCGCCTCAAAAAGCTGAGCGCCACGATAAGAGGCCACTGTAGAAATACCCATTTTTGATAGGATTTTCAGTAGACCTTTATCGACGCCTTTGCGGAAATACGCTTGCGCCTCAAGTGGGTCGCCAAGGATTTCGCCGCTGCGAGCCATATCGGCAATGATGTCATAAGCCAAATAAGGGTAAATAGCGGTAGCACCAAAGCCTAATAAAACGGCGAAATGGTGTGCATCGCGCGCGACAGCCGTTTCTACAATAAGGTTAGCGTCACAGCGCAAACCCACTTTTATTAAATAATGGTGAATAGCACCAGTTGCCATCAATGCGTTGATTGGCAAGTAGTTTTCACGAATATTTCGGTCACTTAAGACTAGCTGCGAACGACCAGCACTGACTGCAGTCTCAGCTTGTTTACAAACTCGTAGTATCGCCGCTTGCAAGCCTTCATCTTCGGCATAGTTTAAGTCGATAGTTTCCGACTCAAAGCCTGGCAGATCAACGCTTTGCAGCTGCTGGAATTTGCTATGCGAAAGTACAGGGCTGGAAACAATCGCGCGACGCGCATGCTCTGGCGTCTCTTCAAAGATATTCAGCTCTGGACCAAATGCTGTCTCCAAAGACATCACAATAGCTTCGCGCAAAGGATCAATTGGCGGGTTAGTGACCTGGGCAAACTGCTGGCGGAAATAATCCGCCAAGTGCCGCACGCGACCAGAGAGGACAGCCATTGGCGTGTCATCGCCCATTGAGCCGACAGCTTCTTGGCCAGCCTCTGCTAGCGGACGAATAATTTGATCGCGCTCTTCATACGTTACCAAGAACATTTTTTGGTAAATATTTAAGCGCTCACGAGACACTTGGCCAAGCAGCTGCTTCTCTAAAGCACGGTCGCTTTCGATACGACGAGCTTCTGCACGTAGCCATTTTTTATAAGGTTGCGCATTTTTCAGCACATCATCGATAGCTTTAGTATCGAGCAAAGTGCCGGTCTGCGTATCGACAGCAATCAACTTACCTGGGCCAACACGACCTTTAGAAATGACATCTTCTGGCGCGTAATTCCACACGCCAATCTCAGATGCTAGCGTGATATAGCCGTTTTTAGTGATGACATAGCGCGCTGGACGCAGGCCATTACGATCGAGCATACAAACCGCATAACGACCATCGGTAATGACTAAACCTGCCGGGCCATCCCAAGCTTCCATGTGCTTGGCGTTATATTCGTAAAATGCACGTAGATCGGTATCCATGGAGTCGACGTTTTGCCATGCAGGAGGCACTAGCGTACGCAGAGCACGGAATAGGCTCATGCCGCCAGCTAGTAGAATCTCCAGCATATTATCGAGGCTGGATGAGTCAGAGCCGGTCAGGTTGATGAGCGGCGTCAGTTCAGTCAGGCCCGGTAAATCTGGATGGGTAAACTTCGGCGTACGCGCCAATGCCCACTGACGATTACCACTGACAGTATTGATTTCACCATTGTGCGCCAAGTAGCGGAATGGCTGAGCCAAAGGCCAGCGAGGCAGCGTGTTGGTGGAGAAGCGCTGGTGAAATACGCAGATATGCGTAGCCATGCGAGGATCGCCGAGATCGGTGAAGAAGCTCGGCAAATCTGCCGGCATCACCAAACCTTTATACGATATGACTTGTGTCGATAGTGTCGTGACGTAATACAGCAAGTCATCACGCAGCTTTTGCTCTGCACGGCGACGCGCTAAAAATAGCTTACGATTAGCAGTCTCTTCATCAAAGCCGTCAGCCTGCACAAAGACTTGCTCAAAAACCGGTAAAGAGCGCAAGGCGATCTCGCCGAGGATACTGTTATCGGTAGGCACTTTACGCCAGCCAGCAACACTTAAACCTTCAGCTGCCAACTCGGCAGCTAATGTATCGCGCGCGTGCTGTGCTTTCACTGGATCGGTATTAAGAAAGACTAGGCCTGCCGCGAAGCGCTCATTGAGGCTAACGCCTAACTCGGCTTGAGCAACAGACTTGAAGAACTCTCGAGGCATGGCCAACAACAAACCGCAACCGTCTCCGGTCTTGCCATCGGCAGCAATAGCGCCTCGGTGCGTCATGCAGCTGAGTGACTCAATAGCTGTTTGAACTAGGTGGTGACTAGCATCGCCTGTCATGTGCGCTATGAGGCCAAACCCGCAGTTATCGCGAAATTCGTCGGGATGATATAAGCCTGCGTTGACGACCGTTGGTTCTTCCATCAATAAGTCACCTTATGAAACAAAGGTTTATGGTTTCCTTGTGGACACAGTAAAATCGCATACCACAAAAAATGGATGCGCATATTACTGGAAAACCGCGTTTTACTCAATTAGCCAGTGGTGATCTCACGCGCCGGCCTGTAAAAAAAACTACGGAGCTCGACCCTGATTTTTTTGTAGCGACTCGACTGGGTCTACTCCTTGAAATGGCTGAGCTGTTAGCTCTGCTGACTCTGCTTTAGCAGCCGCTGCCGCCCTAGCATTTGCCAGCGCCTCCTGCTGCGCCAAGTAATTTTTCGCTAAAACAGCGCGCACCGATGCCAGCGAAATTTGATAACTCTCCCACGGGCGCACTAAAAACTGCCCGCCAAAGCCAGTCAAGCTCTCCGCCACCGCTACCGCTTGGTCGCTGCTGTAAAACTCACCATAGCTTACAACGAAGCGTGACCTTGCTGTTGTGACTAAGCCCAGTGCAGGGTCTGGCATTTCTGGCAACTCAAAATAGCGTAAATCGGCGCTATTGCCATTTTGCGTCAAAAACTCCGTTGCGCCTCGCTCAGACGAAAACACCGCAAGCTGAATTGTGTAGCCAGCTTTGTCTTGTGCCGCCAGCCATTGCTCCGAACGATATTGCGAGTAGCGCTGCGGCGCTAAACCATCAAAAGGCACAGGCTGGTCGCCACCATTATCAGGCACTATTTCAGGGAAGGCACCAAAGCCTTCTTTAAATTCGGTTTCGCCAGCACGTACGATATTACCCAGCTCTTTTTCATTCATGTCGACACGCTCAGGTACTCTGGCATTGAGCACGACCAAGCCGATTATGAATACCACGATCAGAGCGAGACCGATGCGTGACTGGAAGCGAGAGACATTCATGCCGTGACTCCAGCTGCAGCCAAAGTGTCGCGAACTAAGCTTAGGTCAGTCATATCAACTACCACGGCCTCGCCCACGCGCTTCAGCAGCACCAAACGCAATTGACCATCAACGTTCTTTTTATCTACCGCCATAGCGGCAAGAAAGTCTGCTTGCGAAATGCTCACAGGAGCTTGCACAGGCAGGCCAGCAGCGAGCAGCAATGTGCGCAACTCTTTCACTTCGGTGGCGCTAATCCAGCCCATGCGTTGCGACAAATCTGCCGCCATCAACATGCCAACTGCGACCGCTTCGCCGTGTAGCCAGCTGCCATAGCCCATATTGGTTTCGATGGCATGACCAAAGGTATGACCTAAATTAAGCAATGCGCGGACATCATGCTGCTCTAGCTCATCGGCGGCAACCACTTCGGCTTTATGCTGACAGGAGCGCGCCACAGCCTCAGCTAAAACCGCTGGTTCGCGCGCCATCAATGCTGGCATCTGCTCATGCAGCCATTGCAAAAACGTAGTGTCGCGAATCAAGCCGTATTTGATGACTTCAGCCAAACCCGCCGACAGCTCACGATCAGGCAAAGTGCGCAGCACGGCAGTGTCGGCCAAAACCACTTGTGGCTGCATAAAGGCACCAATCATATTTTTTCCCAAAGAGTGATTGATGCCGGTTTTGCCGCCCACAGAGGAATCAACTTGCGCGAGTAAGGTAGTGGGAATCTGAATAAAATTAACGCCGCGCTGATAAGTGGCGGCAGCAAAGCCGGTCATATCGCCAATCACGCCGCCGCCAAGCGCTATTAATGTGGCTTTACGGCCAAATCGAGCCTGCAGCAAGGCATCAAAAATAAGCTGTAAATGCTGCCAATCTTTGTACTGCTCGCCATCGGGCAGAATCACTTCAGCAACGGTTAAGCCGGCCTTCTGCAGAACCTCGCGCACGGGAGCCAGATACAGCGGAGCGACCGTGGTGTTGCTGACCAACATGACTTGGCGGCCGACAATATGCGGCAAGAGCAAATCGGCTTGGGCAAATACCTGCTCATCGATATGAATAGGGTAACTGCGCTGACCTAAGGCCACGGTTAACACGGGCATGGGTTCTCGACCTGACTAAAGTGCGGGCTTAGCGTAAGCCCAACACTTGTAAAATATGGAATGCGACATCGCGCGCGCTGCTGCGCTCGGTGGGCATGATGTAGTGCGCAACCTCGCGATACAGAGGGTCACGCTCAATAAGCAAGGCGGTGAGTTTAGCGCGTGGGTCTGGCGTTTGCAGCAATGGCCGGTTTTGGTCGCGCGCCGTGCGCTCAAGCTGACGCTCTACCGGCGTTTCCAAGTAAATAACCGTGCCACGTGCATGTAAAGCCGCGCGATTTTCAGCGCGCATGATAGCGCCGCCGCCCGTTGCTAAAACGATGTGTTGCCGCTGCGTTAGTGCCTCAATAACCATGGACTCGCGCTGGCGAAAACCGGTTTCGCCTTCAATATCAAAGATCCATGGGATATTTGCACCCGTACGCGCTTCGATTTCATGATCTGAATCGATAAAGTCCCAGCGCAAAAGCTCGGCTATCTGGCGGCCGATAGTGGTTTTACCCGCTCCCATCGGTCCGACTAGAAAAATATTCTTCACCCTCGCCTGGCGCATCGTGTGTTCCCGTTTCTTCCGTTGGATAAACAGCGTCGCTTATCAGCTTAGGGGTGACAAAAATAAACAGCTCTTGTTCATCTTGGCGCATGGTATCGCGCCTAAACAAGGCACCAAGCACGGGTATTTTGCCCAAAAAAGGCACTGCACTGGTAGCTTTTACTGCTTGTTGGCGAAAGATACCGCCAAGCACTAGGGTCTGACCATCCCGTAATCGCACTTGTGTCTCTAAACGATTGGTATCAATAGCGCGTGAGCCATTGGGCTGCAGCTCGCCTGGACTGTCGTGACTAAGCTTTAATGACAACTGAATATCTCCGCCTGGCGAAATCGCCAGCACGATATCTAAGCTCAACTCGGCATTGATAAATCGCGTGGTGCTTGCGCCGCTTTGCGTGGTTTCTTGATAGGGGATTTGCTGCCCCGAGGCAATGCGTGCGGGCTGCTGCTCAGCAGTCATCACACTGGGTCGAGCCAGAATTTTGCCATCACCCTCACTAACTAGTGCCGATAGCGTTAAATCTAGCGTTGGCCCATCGATGCCTAATAAGCCATAGCGAATAGCTGAAGCATCAACGCCTGTAGCGGACAATGGGATCAAGCCACTACCGTTGACGCGCTTGAATGACCATTGCGCGCCGTAAGCACTGGATTTATTACGCGACACAGAAACCAGCTTCGACTCGATCAACACTTGCCGGCTGGCACGATCGAGCGTTAGCAGCCACTGCTTCAGCTGTGCTAAGCGCGCGGCATGATCGGTCACCAATAGCGTGTTAGTTCGGCTATCGGCATCGGCACGACCACGCGGGCCAAGTAAGCGCTCACCAGCATTCGTACTCGACAGTAGCTTAACTAGCTCCGATGACTTCGCATGATGCAAGATAATCAGCTCAGTCATTAGCGGTTCTCGAGACTCTTGCGCTAGGGCTTTGGCGCGCGCCTGCGTATCGCGCTGCGTAATCTCATCCAGCGGAGCCACCCAGAAAATATCGCCAACTTTTTCACGAGCCAATCCGCGAGCATGCAAAACAGCATCGAGCAGGCCGACACGGTCTTGAGCCTTGGCCTCAATGGTCACTTTGCCTTGCACGCGATCACTGAGCAGCACATTAATTTTTGCCGAACGCGCCATATCGACAATAACGGCGCGCGCATCGGCGTCACTTAGACTGACTTTCAAATTTGCTGCATGTGCAGTCGGCCAGATCAATACAAAGCATAGCCACGCCGCCCAACTAAGCACGTTACACATGCAGCCCTCCTTGGCAGCTCAACCTCGGCATCACACACTAGGTGTAGCAACGCCGACAACGAAATGCCAACCGCTCCCCGTGTCAGTCGTCGTTAAGCAAGCGTATACTTCGCGCTCTTGCGAGCACTAGCTCGATGTACGCACAAGGTGAGTTATGAGCGAACAGGCCGTGTCATTTCGTTGGTTGCGCTGGATGGGCTTAGGCCTAGCAGGTATTACGCTGAGCGCTAGCGGCTCTTGGCTAACGCTAACCCCAGAGCTACCCGACATTTCCATATTGAAGGAAGTGCGTTACGAAACGCCGCTGCAAGTGCTTACCCGCGAAGGTAAAGTCATTAGCGAGTTCGGCGTTAAGCACACGGTGCCATTGACCTATGCACAGATTCCGAAAACCTTGGTTAATGCGTTTTTAGCAGCCGAAGATGACCAATTTTTCCAGCATGACGGCATCGACTACTCCAGCCTAGGCCGCGCCTTTGGCGAGCTCGTCACCAGCGGCAGCATTCGCTCTGGTGGCTCGACGATTACCATGCAGCTGGCGAAAAACTACTTCCTCACCAATGCCCGCACATTCAATCGCAAATTCACCGAAATTCTGCTCGCTAAACGCATCGAAGACTCGCTTACCAAGCAAGAGATTCTTGAGCTCTATCTCAATAAAATCTACTTAGGTCAGCGCGCCTATGGCATTGGTGCTGCCGCCAAAATTTATTATGGCAAGCCCGTCGCGCAGCTCACTGTCGCCGAAATGGCGATGATTGCCGGCCTGCCCAAAGCACCATCGCGCTATAACCCAGTGGCCAATCCTGATCGCGCCATGGTCCGCCGCAACTGGATCATCGGTCGCATGCTTAAGCTCGGCTTCATCAATAAAGCCGACCACGACAAGGCGCTGAAAGCACCTGTCGGCCTGAACTACAAAAGTAGCTTGCAGGATGTCTCCGCGCCGTACTTGGCCGAAATGGTGCGTGAAGCGCTACTCGAGCGTTTCGGCGAAAAAGTCTATGACTCTGGCTATAAGGTCTACACCACCGTGGGGGTGAGCAATCAAGACGCCGCCAATAACGCCGTTATCAATGGCCTCTTAGCCTATGACCGTCGCCATGGCTGGCGCGGCGCCGAAGCGCGCGTAGACACTACACCGCTCAATACACTTTCACGCATCGGCACACTTGAACCCGCCGTTGTTTCAGCGGTAGCCAAGCAGTCCGCAACCGTCGAACTGCGCTCAGGCGAACGCGTGGTATTGAACTGGGATGCTATGCGCTGGGCGCGCCGCTATATCGACACCAATCGTTATAGCAACCTACCCACGACCGCCAGTCAAATCCTGAAAGTTGGCGACATTATTCGTCTTCAGCCCAATGGTAAAAGCTGGACTTTGGCGCAGATCCCACAAGTGCAGGGCCAGTTGATTGCTCTCAACCCTGAGACTGGCGCGATCGAAGCGCTGGTTGGCGGCTTTGACTATTCGCGCAGTAAATTTAACCGCTCAATACAAGGCCGGCGTCAGGCCGGCTCCATCATCAAGCCGTTTATTTATGCGAAAGCACTGGAGCGCGGCTATACGCCAGCGAGCTTGATTGACGATGCCCCACTCGATTTCGATGGCTGGCAACCGAGCAACTCTGACGGTAAATTCATGGGCCCGATCACGCTACGGCGCGCGCTCTACTTGTCCCGCAACTTGGTCTCGATCCGCCTACTGCAAGCCGTTGGCGTGTCGTCGGCGCGCAACTACATCAGCCGCTTTGGTATCGACCCAAAACATATGCCTAACAACCTAACGCTAGCGCTAGGCACAGGTGAAGTGTTGCCGGTACAAATGGCCACGGCTTTTGCCGCCATCGCCAACGGTGGCTTGCGCATCAACCCCTATTTCATCGAAAAAGTGGTCGACCGTTCAGGCAAAATTGTTTTCGAGGCCAACCCTCGTCGTGTTTGCCGCGAGTGCGAGATACCAACGGCCATCGTTGCCAGTGCACTTGAAACCAGTGGGGCTGCCGAAAACGAAGACGGCACCACGGTAATTCCAGCTGAAGCCGATGACAGCAGCGAAGCACCAATCAATAGCGAGCTGCAAATCGGCGGCCTCAGCACAACGCCTGCCGCAGACAAAAATCCCGCCTTACGTATCATGCGTCCGCGCGCAGCATGGCAGATGTACAACATCATGCAGGACGTGATTGTGCGCGGTACCGGGCGTGCAGCACTCAGCCTTGGCCGTAGCGATCTTGCCGGCAAAACCGGCACCACCGATGAGGCCAAAGACGCGTGGTTTGCTGGCTTTAACGGCAAGATGGTCGCAGTGAGCTGGGTCGGTTTCGATAAGCCTGCAAGCTTAGGTCGCAGTGAATACGGTGGCGTTGCCGCACTGCCAATCTGGCGTGAATACATGGCGACGGCTTTACGCGGCATGCCGATGAGCTTGCCGCCAGCACCACCAGGCTTAACAGCCATTACCATCGATCGCACGACAGGTCAGCGCACCGTAGACGACGACCCAAATGCGGTTAAGGAATGGTTCACTGATGAGCGTGTGCCGGCGATTCCTGAGCCGATACCCGTGCCGGTCGATCCGGCATCGGCAGAAGGTGCGACAGAGGGTGGCATCAGTGGTGCTATCAAGCGCCTACTCAATAGCGTGCCCTAAAACCTAGCTCAGCTCCTGCGGGTCGATGTCGATAGACCATCGTACCCGCCGCGCTTCGGGCGAGGCCTCAAGCCAAGCCACTACGCGCGACAAGGCCAAATGCAGCGGCTTGCGTTCAGTCGTTTTCAGCAATAAATGCCAGCGATGCATGCCGGCTTTGCGCGCCATTGGTGCCGGCATCGGCCCCCACGCTTGCACCAATGGCTCATCTTCGCGCAGCCAATGTGCGACATCACTCAGTAGCTCTTGCGGCGCGCTATCCTGCGGCGCTTCAGCGCGCAGCAGCGCCATACTCGCGGCTGGCGGCAAGCCCATCAGCTGGCGCTCATTAAGCAGAGTTTGTGCGCAGGCGTCATAGCCTTGGCTAAATAATTGCTGCAATAAAGGATGGTCGGGCTGATGCGTTTGTATCAACACGCGCCCAGGCTTTTCCGCACGCCCTGCTCGCCCTGAGACCTGCACCAACTGCTGCGCCAAGCGCTCAGGGCCACGAAAATCGGCGCTAAATAAACCGCCATCACAGTTGGGAATCACCACCAAAGTGACATTGGGGAAATGATGGCCTTTTGCCAACATTTGGGTGCCGACCAAAACCGCTGCCTCCGGCTTGGCGATGGCATTCATCAAGACATCGAAGCTGCCTTTTCGGCGCGTACTATCACGATCGACGCGATACACCGGCGTATTGGCGAAGTGCTGACTCAGGGCATCAGCCAAGCGCTCGGTGCCGACTCCGGCTGGGCGTAAATCACTGCTGCCACAATCGGGGCAATGCATGGGTGGCGGTCGCTCGCTGCCGCAATGGTGGCATTGCAGACGCATCGGCGCGCGATGCAAGGTTGGCTTGGCATCGCAGCGATCACAGCCGGCCTGCCAGCCACAGGCGTGACAAAGCATGACGGGAGCAAAGCCACGGCGGTTGAGGAAAACCAAAACTTGCTCACCACGCGCTAGCGTTTCAGTCATGGCCTCACGCGCCGCTGTGCATAGACCATCCGTCAAAATCTGGCCGCGCAAATCCACGCAGCGCACCAAAGGCGCTTTCGCTCCACCTGCTCGCAGCTTGAGCTCTAGGCGCTGATAACGCCCCGCATGAACATTGGCTAATGTCTCTAATGACGGCGTTGCCGAGCCCAAAACAATGGGAATGTTTTCGAGCTGTGCACGACGTATCGCCACATCGCGACCATGATAGCGAAAACCTTCCTGCTGCTTAAACGACAAGTCATGCTCTTCATCGATGACGATCAAGCCCGGACGCGCCAACGGCGTAAACACAGCCGAGCGCGTGCCGATAACAATTCCCGCCAAACCCTCGCGCGCTTGTCGCCAAACTTGCATGCGTTCGCGATCACTTAAGCCAGAATGCAGCGCCAACACTGGGCAGCGAAAACGCGCCTGAAAACGCGCCACTGTTTGCGGCGTTAAACCAATTTCCGGCACTAGCACTAAAACCTGGCGACCACTGCGCAGCACTTGAGCAATATGCTGCAAATACACTTCGGTTTTACCGCTGCCGGTGACGCCTTGTAAAAGCCAAACTCGAAAGCCATCCTCAGCTTTCCTTAGTGCATCGAAAGCAACAGCCTGTTCAGCATTAAGCCTAAGTTCAGCTTGAGCCAAGCCCAATGCCGGCCAAGCTGGCGTCGGTGCTTTTGCTGCATGTTCAGGCTGAAAACATTCGGCCAAACCCTTTTCACTCAAGGCCTTCAATGCTTCGCGCGCAATCTGCAGCGCCCGGCAGGTGGTTTCAGATAAACCTTGTGGATGCGCACTTAATAGCTGCAATGCAGCCAATTGTTTCGGCGCACGACTCAAGCCATCCTCGCTTAATGCTAGACCGCGCGCAGTCAGCCGCCAGCACGACTCAAGCGTGGCGCGCAAAGGCTCACCTTGGCGAATCAAGGCCGGCACCATTTGCGTAAGTGCATCGCCAATAGGATGCTGATAATAGCGCGCTGCCCATAGCGCTAACTGCCAAAGCTCCGCATTCAGAGCGGGTTCGCTATCAATGATCTCAAGCACAGCGCGCATTTTTGCTGCCGGCACATCGCTCTCTGCGGCCTCATGCAGCAGCCAGCCAATAACCTCGCGGCGGCCAAAGGGTGCTCGCACGCGCACACCCGGCGGCAGCTCGTGCACACCAGCAGGCAGGCGATAATCGAAGCCATGGCGCAGAGGCGATGGCAGGGCAAGATGAGCGATAGGCATGGCGCGCAGACTAGCACTCTGGCCAAGCTTGCAGCTAGCGCCTCTTCCTAGTACTTGCATGCAGCGCTTGGCTAAACATCGATCATCGCCTAGAATGCGCGTCCTTGTTGAGCTTGGCCGCAACGAAGCGATGTTTGCGGTGAGCCAAGAGAATGGCCTGTTGTCGTGCCTGTGCGTTTGCTTCAGCTGCCTGTAAAGGCAGATAAAAGCCCGTCAGGAGCGCGACACACCCTTAACCCGTTCCTTGATTTAGGTAAACATTATGCGTGCTGATATCCATCCAAAATACGAAGCAGTCAAAGCCACTTGCTCATGCGGCAATGTCTTTGAAACCCGTTCAACCTCGTGCAAAGACTTTCTGATCGACGTCTGCTCAGCTTGCCACCCGTTCTACACTGGCAAACAGAAAAACGTCGAAACTGGCGGTCGTATCGACAAGTTCAAACAACGCTTTGGCGGCGCCCGCAGCTTCAAGAAGTAAACTGCGGCTGCCACGCCCCGCGTGGATCAGAAAAAGGCGGGCACCTTCCAAGGGCTCGCCTTTTTTATTGCTACAATCGCCACGATTTTTAAGACTCGGATGCCTCAATGAAGCACGCGCTCGAAACGCTACTAGCAGCTGCCCTCGACACACTACGTCAAGACGGCCTATTGCCGGCCGATTTTCAGCCCACACTGCAGTTTGAGCGCACCCGCGATCCTGCACATGGCGACTGGGCTAGCAATATCGCGCTGATGTCGGCGAAAGCCGCAGGCAAACCACCACGCGTAATTGCTCAAGCCATCATTGATGCCCTACCCGCCAACGACGCTATTAGCCGCGTTGAGCTGGCAGGCCCTGGCTTTATCAACTTCTTTTTAAATGCCGGCAGCCGCTTTGCCGCCATCGAACACATTTTGAAAGACGCGCAAGCATATGGATCGCCCAACATCGGCAATGGCCAACGCGTGCTGCTCGAATACGTCTCGGCAAACCCCACAGGCCCCATGCATGTCGGTCACGGTCGCGGCGCGGCTTATGGTTCTGCACTAGCAAGCTTGCTCCGTGCCACCGGTTATGTGGTCGATACCGAGTACTACGTGAATGACGCCGGCCGCCAAACCGACGTACTCGCAGTATCGGTGTATTTGCGTTACCTCGAGGCCTTAGGCGAGACCGTCGCTATTCCTTCGCGCGCTTATCCAGCCGAATACATTATCGAGTGCGCACAGGCTTTAGTCGCTCGCGATGGCCGTGCTTACTTCCTACCTTATGCCGAGCTAATGACCGGTGTTTTGCCCGATAGCGCTGATGATGGCGATGAAGCGAAAGCCATCAAAGAAGCGCATATCGACTCATTAATTGCACGCGTGCAGGAAGTTTTGGGCGCGGGCTATCGCACGCTGCAAGACTTCGCGCTCGACACTCAACTCGCCGCAATCAAAACTACTTTGGCGGCGTTTAATGTCTCTTTCGATGCGTGGTTCTCTGAGCGTAGCCTGGCCGAGAGCGGTGCTATTGACCTAGCCATTTCGCGCCTGCGTGAACGCGGCCATGTCTATGATAAAAATGGCGCACTTTGGCTGCGCACCAGCGCCTTGGGCGATGAAAAAGATCGCTGCATGGTCCGTGACAACGGCGTCCACACTTACTTCGCCGCCGATGTCGCCTACCACTTAAATAAACTTGATCGTGGCTATGACGTGCTCATCGATGTCTGGGGCGCCGATCACCACGGCTATATCGCTCGCGTTCGTGCGGCCATCGAAGCACTGACTGGCGAAGGCGATAAATTTGTCGTCGCGCTGATTCAGTTCGTCACTTTGTCATCGGGCCGGATGGGCAAACGCTCAGGCAATTTCGTCACGCTATCGCAGCTGATTGAAGAGGCCGGCAATGACGCCACGCGCTTCTTCTATCTGTCGCGCGCACCGGAACAACACCTCGAATTCGATATCGATTTAGCGCGCTCACAATCGGCCGAAAATCCGGTGTATTACTTGCAGTACGCGCACGCTCGCATCGCCAGCATTTTCCGCGAATGCGCTACCCGCGACTTGAGTTTCGACGCCGCTGCTGGCCTCGCCGCATTGCCATCACTCGCCGATGCTGGTCTCACCGAGCTGGTGAAACGCCTCGACGCCTGGCCCGATGCCGTCGCCAATGCGGCCCGCCAACAAGCACCGCACCAGCTCGCATTTGCCTTGCGTGAACTCGCGCAAGAGTTCCATAGCTATTACAACACCAACAAAATGTTGGTCGATGACAGCTCGCTGCGTCACGCCCGCCTCACGGTGAGCCTAGCAGTGCAAAAAGTCTTAGCCCACGGCCTAGGCTTGCTTGGCGTGGCAGCACCGGAGCGAATGTAAACCTGTGGCCACCAACTCACGCCGACCAGCTTCAGGCGCCACTCGCAATGGCGCTAGCAAAAGCAAATCGTCCGCATCAAAGCGCCCGCAAGGTGCAGCGCGCAGAACAACGCAGCAGCCACCGCGACGCCGCATGCCGCCTGGCCGTCTTATCCTATTTGTCTTGCTAGCAGGCCTACTTGGCTATGGCATTTGGACGCTACAGTATCGCCCCAGCGAAGAGGTTGAAGGTGTACCGGCTGCGCTTAGCAGCCTAGATGAGGCGTCACAACAAGCACCAGCAGCCAAAACGCCCGCGAAAAAACCGGCTGAACGTTTTGAGTTTTACGATATTTTGCCAAATCAGCGAGTGCTGCCATCACGCACGCCTGATGCTCGCAGTGCGCCACGACCACAGGCGAAAACTCCAGCGACTACGCCTGAAGCTAGCGAGCAGTCATCACCGCGATGGCTACAAGTCGGTGCATTTCGCAACGGCACACAGGCCAATGAGCGCTTAGCTCAACTCAAGTCTTTAAATATTCCCGCGCAACGCCAAAGCGGCTTCGATGCGCAAGGCAAACCGCTAGAGCGTATTGTCGCCGGCCCATTTGATAGCGCACGTCATCTAGCTGATGCGCGCGCACGTTTGGCTACCGAAGGCCTCGATGCCATCCCCTTAAGCAGTCTGGGAGACAGCCAATGACAACTATTTTATGTGTACGCCGTGGCAACACTGTCGTACTCGGCGGCGACGGCCAAGTATCGCTTGGCAATACCGTGATGAAAGGCAACGCGCGTAAGGTCCGTCGCCTCTATAAAGATCAAGTAATTGCTGGATTTGCCGGCGGTACAGCAGATGCCTTCACTCTGTTTGAATACTTCGAAGC
>NZ_CEYEMI010000001.1:17979-42763 GCF_982810325.1 Paraperlucidibaca sp. | reverse complement strand
GATATGATGACGCCGCCGGGCATGGAAGACATGGGCAATCAATTGCAGAAAATGTTTTCCGGTCTTGGCGGGGCGAAGAAAAAAACTCAACGCCTAAGCATTGCCGAAGCCTATAAGCGCGTGCGTGAAGAGGAAGCTGGCAAGCTCGTCAATGAAGACGATTTGAAAGCAAAAGCCCTGCACTCGGTGGAGCAGCAAGGCATCGTTTTCATTGATGAAATAGACAAAGTTTGCCGCCGTGGTGACAGCCAAGGCGCTGATGTCTCGCGCGATGGCGTGCAGCGTGACTTGCTACCGCTCATCGAAGGCTGCAGCGTAAACACCAAATATGGCATCGTAAAAACTGATCATATTTTGTTTATCTGCTCCGGCGCATTTCATCTCGCCAAGCCATCAGATTTGATTCCCGAGCTACAAGGCCGCCTGCCCGTTCGTGTGGAATTAAGCGCGCTAACACCGGCCGATTTCGAGCGCATTTTAACTGAGCCGCATTGCTCGCTGACTGAGCAATATATTGCGCTACTGGGCACTGAGGGCCTGAAGCTAGAGTTCGCTGCGGAAGCCATTGCCGAGCTGGCGAAAGTTGCATGGCAGGTCAATGAGCGTACCGAAAATATTGGTGCGCGGCGTTTGCATACGGTTCTGGAACGTTTACTTGAAGGCATTGCTTTCGATGCTGCCGACTTAGCTCTGAAGCAGGCTGGCGCAACACTGATCATTAGCGCAGAAGATGTCACCAAGCATCTCGGCGCCTTGGTTGAAGACGATGATCTGAGCCGGTTCATTTTGTAACACCCGGCTGCTTAACTAGAAAGACTGCAACGTCTGCATGATCGCGGGCGTACGACGAGAGACCAAGACCATGAACGCTGCCGTGAAATTACCCACTCAGGGTACTCCAGACACCAATACCCGCATTCGTGCTGGCATTGGCCGCTATCGCATCTGGAGTCGTCATGGCAATGCTGCATTGGCCGCCCAAGTGCTCGCCGTGCAAGCGCTGCAAACTGCGCGCCTACGCCGCACACACCACAGCTTATTGGCCGATAAACGCTTTGCGCCAATCACCGAGTTTTTCCTCAACGACATCTACACCGGTCTTGAGCTCGATGAATTAGCCCGCGAAATCGAAAAAGCCCTACCTGTGGCCACACGCCTGCTTCCCGACTCAGTCATGCGCACCGCGGCGATTGCCGTTGAAGCTAATGCGCTCACCGGCGAGCTTGATGAAGCGGTGGCGCAAGACTTACTTACTCACGGTGTTGACGCACCCACAGATGTCGATTTGATCGCCAGCTATCGCCGCCTAGACCAAATTGAAGCACGCCACACGCAAATGCATTTGCTGCGAGAACTCGGCCTAGGCCTTGACCGCTATGTGCGCTCACGCTTGATTACCGCCACCTTTAAAATGTCCAAAGGCCCGGCGCATATGGCTGGCCTCGCTGGCCTCTACGACTTCATGGGCACCGGCTTTGCTGTGATGAAGCCAATGAAGTCCGTGGCCGGCTTTTTGGATGTGTTCTTGGGCCGCGAAACGCGTATCCTCGACAGGCTCGCGCAAGGCGCCAGCGACCCTTTTGCAGTAGACGATGACGAGCCCTCGGCATGACAAAACGACCTTCATTACCTCCCGTTAATGGCCCGCTAGTTGGCGGCGCTGCCACCGGTGAGCAAACTCACTTTGGCTATAAAACCGTAGCCGCCAGTGAAAAAGCTGGCAAAGTTGCCGAGGTTTTTCACTCGGTTGCAGCCAAATACGACGTCATGAATGATCTGATGTCTTTGGGCATTCATCGCCTGTGGAAGCGTTTTGCTATTGAGCTTTCTGGGGTGCGCCCGGGGCAACGCGTGCTCGATATTGCCGGCGGTACCGGCGATTTAGCCAAAGCATTTTCGCGCGAAGTTGGCGCTAACGGCCACGTCATTTTGGCCGACATCAACTCCTCTATGCTGCAAGTTGGCCGCGACCGCCTCCTCGATCAGGGTGTGCACGGCAATATGGGTTTTGTCCAAGCCAATGCCGAGTGCCTGCCGTTTGAGCCGGGCAGTTTTGACCTCATCACCATCGCTTTTGGCCTGCGCAATGTCACCGACAAAAACGCCGCCTTACGCTCGATGTATCAAAGCTTAAAGCCCGGCGGCCGCTTATTGATCTTGGAATTCTCCAAGCCAATTTTCGAACCCTTGGCGAAGATTTACGACGCTTATTCATTCAGCTTGCTGCCGGCCATGGGCAAGCTCGTCGCTAACGACTCCGAAAGCTATCGCTACTTGGCCGAGAGCATTCGCATGCATCCCGACCAAGACACACTGAAAGACATGATGGTCGAGGCCGGTTTCGAGCGTTGCGACTATCACAATCTCACCGGCGGCATTGTCGCCCTGCATCGCGGCTTCCGCTTTTAAGCGCCCGCACAGGACAGCCCATGCCATCGCTCCCCATAGTCTTAGCCCTGCGCGGCGTTGAAACGCTGGTCAATCGCGCACTTCAATACGACCCTGCTACGCGTCTGCGTCTGCGCGAGCTCAGCGGTAAATCGATTTATGTCGAGACTGAATCGCCGCGCTTTAGTGTCATGTTGCGCATTCAGGATGAGCGTATTCGCTTGCTGCCAGAATCGACCGAACGCCCACACGCCACCATCGAAGCGCAAACCGGCGCACTACTGAAACTGGCCTTGTCGCGCGAACTGCAATTGATTGGCGGGCCGCTGCGCGTGCATGGCCAAGTGCAGCTCATTGAGCAACTCCATGGTATTGCTAAGCAGCTCGATATTGACTGGGAAGAACCGCTGAGCATGCTCTTTGGTGACAGTGCTGCACACGAAGTTGGCCGCCATGTCCGAGGCCTTTTTGGCTTCGCACAAAAAGCCGCAAAAACCTTTTTGCTCAATAGCCGCGAGTATCTGCAAGAAGAGCGCGAAGTCTTGCCGGTGCGCTGGGAAATCGACGAATTTGTTAGCGACTGCGATGATCTGCGCGCCGACAGCGAACGCTTAGAAGCTCGCCTTAAACGCGTGCAACAACGCCTGAGCAAACTGCAAGGATCAACGACATGATGCGCCACTTGCCACGTTTATTGGTGCTGTGGAGCGTATTTGCGCGCTATCGCCTCGATACCCTATTGCCGCCACCGCCGAGTCTGTTGGCGCACTTAGCCATCATCGCGTTCCGCCTACATCCAGCCTGGTGGTTTGCAGGAGCTCAGGCGCAGCAACCTGAGCGCATTCGCCTCGCCTTTGAAGAACTTGGCCCGCTCTTTATTAAGCTCGGTCAACTGATCTCGACACGTCGTGATTTATTGCCGCCGGCCGTGCTCGACGAGCTCACCAAGCTGCAAGAAAATGTGCCGCCATTCGCTGTGATTGAGGCCAAAGCCATTGTTGAGCGCGAACTAGGCCTGTCCTTAAACGAGGCCTTTGCTCGCTTTGATGATGAACCGCTGGCAGCTGCATCCATTGCCCAAGTTCATACTGCCGCGCTGCGTGATGGCCGCGAAGTCATCGTCAAAATATTGCGCCCCGGCGTCGCCGATCGCATTCGCACCGATATGGCCTTGCTAAAGTCATTAGCCGAAATTGCCGAGCGCCGACTCGACCTGCGCGTGATTCCACTAACGCGCATCGTCAACGATTACGAACGCACCCTGCTCGATGAAACCGATCTCGCACTTGAGGCCGATAACACGCGGCAATTGCGCGCCAATTTTGTTAATTCGCCGCTGTTTTATGTGCCCGAAATTTACGAGGCCAATGGCAGCCGCGAGATCATGATCGCCGAGCGCATCGAAGGCGTGCCGATTAATGACCACGCAACATTCGACAGCTTAGGCATCGATCGCGAACGCTTGGCAGAAAAAGGCTTAACCATCTTTTTCACGCAAGTATTCCGCGACAATTTTTTCCATGCCGACATGCATCCCGGCAATGTCTATGTTGAAACCGCCAACCCCAGCGACCCGCGATTTATCGGTCTTGATTGCGCCATCGTCGGTACTTTGCCTAGCGAAGACCAGCTCACCATCGCGCAGATTTTACTGAGCTTAATTCAACGTGACTTCGGACAACTGGTGCGCGTAGCGGCGACTGCCGGCTGGATTCCTGCTGGCGCACCGCTGGATGTCATCAGCCGTGAAGTTCGCCGCTTAGTAGAGCCGGTGCTGAGCAAGCCCATCGATCAAGTGCAACTTGCGCCGATTTTGGCGGGCCTACTCGACATGTCACGCGTGCATGGCCTACACATTCCGCCTCAGCTGGTGCTACTGCTGAAGACGCTGATTCATGTCGAAGGCCTAGGCCGTGAGCTTTATCCGGCACTTGATATTTGGTCTCTAGCCAAGCCGCTTTTGACGCAATGGATGAACGACCGTATCGGCCCGAAAGCTCTGCTCAAGCGCGTGAAAGAAGACACGCCGATCTTGCTCGCCGGCCTACCCGAATTACCCCAACTCATTTTCGATGCGCTCAGCCAGCAACGCCTGCAAGGCCAATGGCAGCGTCGCCAGCTCGATGCGCTCACCGCATTGCAGGCCGACTTGCGCGTAGGTCGTCGGCAAGATTTCATTGCCTGGTTCGGCGTTATCGGTGGCGGCTTGATGGCCTTAGCCAGTGCCGATGCCCTGCCGTGGTCAGCACCACCAGCGCTGCTAGGTTGGGGCATTGCTGTTATCGTAGTCAGCGCGTTCTGGCGTGTAACTCGCGCCTAATTTGCCGTGGAGGCTAGTATGTCTTGGCTAGATGATGTGAAGTTCGATAGCGATGGCCTGATTCCTGCCATCGCGCAAGACCATCAAAGTGGCCGTATCCTCATGGTCGCTTGGATGAATCGCGAAGCCTTGGCGCTAACCGTCGCCGAGCAGCGTGCGATCTATTGGTCACGCTCGCGCGCTAAACTCTGGCGCAAAGGCGAAGAGTCTGGCCACGTGCAAAAGCTCATTGAACTGCGTCTAGATTGCGACGCCGATGTCATCACTATGCAAGTTGAACAAATCGGCGGCATGGCCTGCCACACTGGCCGCGAATCCTGCTTCTATCGCCGTCTACACGATGGCCAATGGCAAACCGTAGACCCCGTGCTGAAATCACCGGACGAGATTTACTCATGAGCGATTCTGACAAAAATCATGTGCTACGCGAACTCGCGCTAGTCTTGGCTGAGCGCAAAAAGGCTAGCCCTGAGAGCTCCTACGTTGCCAGCCTGCATCATAAAGGCTTGAACAAGATTCTCGAGAAAGTCGGCGAAGAATGCACCGAGACCATCATTGCTGCGAAAGATGCCGAGCGCAGCGGATCACTTGATGAGCTAGTCTCCGAGACTGCCGATTTATGGTTTCACTCATTGGTCATGCTCAGCCATTTAGGCGGCCATCCCGATCAAATTTTAGCGGAGCTAGCACGACGTTTCGGCCTGTCCGGCCATGACGAAAAGGCTAGCCGCGACACCCCTTAATTTTAGCAAATGGAAATGGCGCGCTAGCGCGAGGAGATATCAATGTTATCTGGACTGTCACTACCACATATTTTGCTGCTGCTGGTTATTGTCGTGCTGCTCTTTGGCACCAGCAAATTAAAAAACTTAGGCAAGGATTTAGGCGGTGCTATTAAAGGCTTTAAAGAGTCGATGAGCGGAGACGACGAGGCAAAAGCAAAAGCGCCGGAGCAGAAAGTCACGCATCAGCCTCAGGACCAAGTGCCGCCAAGCGATATCAAAGCTAATGAGCCCAGCTCACACGAACGCAAAGACAGCTAGCACCCAACGAGACGCGCGCCATGTTTGATGTCGGCTTTAGCGAATTATTTGTCCTCGCGATCATCGCGCTAGTGGTGCTTGGGCCTGAGAAACTACCGCATGCCGCGCGTATGGCCGGCGCTTGGATTGGCCGCATTCGTCGCACCATTATCAATGTCCAAGCGGACATCGAAAACGAAGTCGCTAGCTCTGAAATGCGTGAGCGGATTCGTAAAGAAATGGCCAAGGCCGAGGCCGCAAAGCAGCAATTGAGCACTGATATTATGCAAAGCTTGAACGCTCCAGCGCCTGCTGTCGAAAGCACAACCGATGCTAATGAATCTAGCACGGTAAAAATCAGCGATAATCAGCCGCAGGGCAAGCCCAATGACTGAGCAGACTTCTCCCGAAATCCCTAGCGGCGAAATGCCCTTAGTCGCGCATCTCATCGAATTACGCACACGACTATTGCGCATCATCATTCTGCTCATCGTGGTGTTTTTCAGCTTGGTGTATTTCGCCAACGATATTTACGCTTGGCTATCAGCGCCGCTGCGCGCACTACTGCCCATCGGCAGTACGATGATCGCTACCGATGTCACCTCACCGTTCATGGCGCCATTTAAGCTGACGTTTTTTGTCGCGCTGTTTGCCAGCGTGCCCTATATTTTATTTCAGCTCTGGGGCTTTATTGCACCGGCGCTTTATCAACGCGAACGCCGCATTGCCATCCCTTTAGTGTTCAGCAGTGTCGTGCTGTTTTACGCCGGCATCGCCTTCGCCTACTTCATCACGCTGCCGGCCATCCTCGGCTTCTTCACTCGCATCGGCCCTGAAGATGTCGCCATCATGACCGACATCAATCTCTATTTAGACTTCGCACTAAAGCTATTTTTAGTCTTCGGCGTCACCTTTGAGATTCCCATCGCCGTGCTCGTGCTAATAGCCGCCGGCGTAGTCAGCAGCGCATCTCTTGCCGAAAAGCGTCGCTACATCATTGTCGGCTGCTTTGCCGTCTCGATGTTCTTGACGCCACCGGATGCATTATCGATGACCATGCTCGCCATCCCGATGTGGTTGCTGTTTGAAGCAGGCTTATTTTTCGGCGCCATATTGGAGCGCCAACGAAAAAGCCACGCTAGCGAATAGCCCAGCGTGGCTTAGTCACACAACATCATCTAAATCTAATGTTGATGCGCGTGGCTCATGCCCATCCGCATCAGTAAGTCCCGCGCCAACGGATTACCATCCATGTCCGCTAAATCAGCCTGATCAATCAGCTGACTTGCCACCAACGCCTTCACTGGTGCATCCCATTGCCGCACAGGCTTAGCAGTACCGCCACACGCTAGGCTAAATGGCTGTTTCGGAGACTTCAGCAGACGCTCAAACTCGGCCGCTTGAGGCGCGCGAGCCAACTCCAAAGGATGCGTAAAGCTCACCCCTTGCTTGATGTCTTGCGCCCAAAAAAGCACTTGCTGAATACGCCCTTGCGTTGATGCCCGCCATTGCCAAAGCTGACCTGGCGCCTGCATAGCGACATGCCTATTTTTCGCATGACTCCAGCGTGTCACTGCAAATACGGGTGGCAACGACCCACAGTATCCAGCGTCGGCAATCACTTCATATTCCACCCAACGCTGTGCATGAGCCGGTGCCATAAAGGCACCGGCCACAGACAACGCCAGCACGATCTGGCGAACCCTCATTACTTCACCATACTGCTGAGAAGTGGGTGTGCGTCAGCCATGACATGGAAAATATAACTTTGCTCTACCACTCCTCGGAATAAATGTGCGCCTGGACCCTTGGCAAAAATCATCACATCCTCACCGGCATGAGTCTCAGCCGATGTCGGCACCAAAGCCTCTTGGTGATAGTTCATGTCTTTGGTATTGACGCTTGTGAGATCGGCACGAGGATTGCTTAACGAGCCAGGCGTCATATCGGTTTTACTTGTTTTAGCACCATAGATGTCTTCACCAGCTACGCCCGCAGCAAAGCCTAAACCGTTGGCATAAAGCAGCGTGGTGTAGGGCTTACCTAGCAAATCAACAGCATCGCTGGTTTCAACATCGCCAGTGGCGCCATTAGCTTCACGCGTCAGACCTAAGATGGGGTTGTTACGAATTGGGTAACCACCAATCGTCAATGTGTGGCTATGGTCAGCAGTAACCACAATCAATGTATCGCTATCATTGGTTAATTCATCGGCCTTTTTGATAGCCGCATCAAATGCCTGCGAATCCTTCAATGCGCGATAAGCGTTACCTGCATGGTGTGCATGATCGATGCGACCTGCCTCAACCATTAAGAAGTAGCCCTTTTGGTTCTTACTCAAAATACTAATGGCTTTGCTGGTCATATCAGCCAGTGATGGCTCACCCTGAGGCGACGCATCATTTTTACGATCGGCCTCAAAGTCCATGTGTGATGCATTAAATAAACCTAATACATGGTTAGTCGCTGCGGCATTCAAAGCATCAAACTGAGCTTTAGTTTGGACTACGGCCCCGCCCATGTTTGCAGGGTGCTTAGCCAACCACTCGGCTGTTAAGTCACGTCCGTCATTACGACGGCCAAAGCTACCCTCAATATCCTTAGTTGTTTTAGGCAAAAAAGCGCGGCGACCACCGCCCATCGCAACCTCTAAACCATCACCAACAGGAAAGTTAATCAACTGCGAGGCTATGTCCGTACAACCAGTAGCAGCAACAGCATTAGCAGCTACTAAGTCGGCAAGATCTCGATCGCTCTCGGCATCTCGGTTAGGAATATGACTATAAACCGCTGCTGGCGTGGCATGAGTCAAGCGTGCAGTCGAAACCACTCCAGTCGACATGCCTTGCGTTTCGGCAAGCTCTGCAATAGTGGCTAATTTACGCGAATCAGCGCAGCCATCGGCGGCGTTTTTCTTTATTGCGCCGGTCACAGACAAATAGCCTTCTTTGGTTTTAACACCAGTGACCATTGCAGTCATGGTAGGAGCCGAATCAGCTGTTTGTTGATTCACTGAATAAGTGCGCGATAACGCCAAGTACGGCAGTGACTCCATGTACAAGGTGTTCGACTCGCCATCTTTGTTTTGTTCTTGACCATCAAAAATACGTGCGGCGGTGAGTGTTGAAATACCGAAGCCATCCCCGACAAATAAAATCACGTTTTTCGCTTTGCCACTGGCAATAGCCTGACGCGCCTGCTCTTCACTCAAGCGCTGCTGACCGCGCGCACTGAAGTAAGTTACGTCGGCCTTATTCACTGCCAACATACTAGGCACATCAGCTACTGCTGAAGAGCCACCACAAGCTTGTAACAATGCCATTGTTGATGCCGCTAATACTCCAGCGGCAATTATTTTCATCTTCATCAGTCTGCTCCTATGGATTATGGTCGCGCGCCCGATGGCGCACTGAAATAACTCATAGATAGTCACAGCCCCAAGTGACGCGGCCATGACGCCCAGATGACGCTTTCAATTTTCTCCTAGCAACGCTGCCTATTGCTCAGTAGAGCGCGCTCGCATTCCGGTGTATGGTGTATTGCTTCGTTAAACCAACACTATTGATAATCATGATTTCCGCCGCACTACGCTCACAACTCAATGCCCTCATCGCCACGCCTAGCGTGAGCTCGACTGACGCCTCGATCGACCAAGGTAATCGCGCAGTCATCGATCTGATTGCCGAATGGGCAACAGCGCTCGGCTTTCGTTGCGAAATCATGCCGGTGTCACCGGGCAAGGCCAATTTACTCGCCACCCTTGGCGAAGGCCCTGGTGGCTTGGTGTTTTCTGGCCATACCGACACCGTGCCGTTTGACTCTAACGGCTGGCATAACGACCCCTTCGAATTGACTGAGCGCGATGGCCGTTTATATGGCCTCGGCAGCGCCGACATGAAAGGCTTTTTCCCGCTTGCTTTAGCCGCCGCCGATGAAGCCGTGGCTCACATTCGCGCCGGCAAAACTTTAGCCGCACCGCTGATTATTTTGGCCACTTGCGACGAAGAAACTAGCATGGCCGGCGCCCGCGCCTTGGTCGATGCCGGCAAACCAAAAGCCCGCTACGCAGTGATCGGCGAGCCCACTAGCATGCGTCCACTGCGCATGCACAAAGGCGCGATGATGGAGCGCATCTTCATTGAAGGCCAAAGCGGCCATTCCAGTGATCCAAGCCTCGGTCGCAATGCGCTTGATGCTATGCATGCCGTCATTGGCGAGCTCATTGCCTACCGTGAGCAACTGGCCAGCCGCTATCACAACGCGCTATTTACCGTGCCTACACCAACGCTAAACTTGGGCTGTATTCACGGAGGCGATAACCCTAATCGCATCTGCGCAAGCTGCGAACTGCAATACGATTTACGCCCGCTTCCCGGCATGGACATGGCCGAGTTGCGCGCAGACATCAATATGCGTTTGCTGCCACTGGCCGAACGCTTCAACGTTAGCATTCGCAATGAGCCGCTTTTTGCCGGCACACCCGCGCTCGAAACTCCTGCTGAATCACCATTGGTGCAAGCGCTGGAGCAGCTCACGAACTACCCAGCCGGCGCTGCTGCTTTTGGCACCGAAGGCCCGTATTTACAGGCCTTGGGCATGGATGCACTGATTTTTGGCCCTGGAAATATCGACGTTGCGCATCAGCCCAATGAATATGTTGAACTAGCCAATCTCAACCCAACAATTAATATCTTACGCGGCTTAGTAAAACGCTTTTGCTTAGCGCACTAATCGGCTTATACAATCGCTTCTTAACTTAACATCACGGAAGGCCCTCCCTTGAGTAGCCAAACCCCTTTTCAAGACACCATGTCGGACCAATATGTGCATTGGTTTCGTAACTCCGCGCCGTATATCAATGCGCATCGCGGCAAAACCTTTGTACTGCTGTTTGGCGGTGAAGCCGTCAATCACGAGAACTTCCGCAATATCGTGCATGACATCGCGCTACTGCACTCGCTCGGCATTAACTTAGTTTTGGTGCATGGTGCGCGCCCGCAAATCGATGAGAATCTCGTCGAATACGGCCTGCAAACGCCTTATCACAATGGCATTCGCGTCACCACGCGTGAGGCCCTGCGTTGCGTCATGGATGCCGTTGGCGCTATTCGCCTAGAGATCGAAGCATTACTGTCGATGGGTCTCGCCAACTCGCCAATGTTCGGCGCCAAAATCGATGCAGTCTCTGGCAACTTCATTACCGCCAAGCCCTATGGCGTGCGCGATGGTGTCGACTTTGGCTTAACCGGTGAAGTGCGCTCGGTCGATATTGAAGCCATCAACAAAAACCTCGACAACCACCACATCGTCATTCTTGGTCCAACTGGCTACTCCACCACGGGTGAGGTCTTCAATATTTTGGCTGAAGATGTTGCCGTGTCAGTGGCGACTGCTTTGCAGGCCGATAAGCTAATTTGCTTGGGCGAGCGCGAAGGCATTTTGGGCGAAGATGACGAACGCCTATTGCGTGAAATGATCCCCAACGAAGTCGATCAATATTTGCGTAATCGCATCATCGACACCGAGTTGCTGCGCCATATGAACGCCGCACGCGAAGCTTGCCGCGAAGGCGTCAAACGCGTGCACATCATTTCCTATGCCCGCGACGGCGCCATGCTGCAAGAGCTGTTCACCCGTGATGGTTCTGGCACGCTGATCACTCACGACCCATACGAAGAAATTCGCACCGCCGAAATTGAAGATGTCGGCGGTCTCATCGAAATGCTTGAGCCGCTCGAGGAGCAAGGCATTTTGGTACGGCGCTCACGGCGCAAACTGGAAAGTGAAATTTCGCATTTTGCTGTGGTCGAACGCGACGGCATGATTATCGGCTGCGCCGCGCTCTATCCGCTGCCAACCAGCCCCGGCGAAATTCCATCTGGTGAGATTGCCTGCGTCGCCATCCACCCGAACTACCGCAAAGGTGCACGCGGCTCCGAGCTGATGGCCTTCTTGGAAAATCGCGCCATGAGCAAAGGTCTACGCCAGCTTTTCGTGCTCACCACGCGCACTGCGCTGTGGTTTCAAGAGCATGGTTTTGAGCCAGCCACTGTCGATGACTTGCCGAAACAACGTCTCTCTCTCTACAACTTCCAGCGCAACTCGCTGGTCTTTAGCAAAAAGCTTTAAGGAAACCGGTCATGACAAAAATTACCGACAATATGCGCAAGTTCTCATCACAAGTGGTTGATGGCGTTGAAGCCGCACCCGGTCGCGCCATGCTGCGCGCAGTGGGCTTCACCGATGAAGATTTCAAAAAACCGCAAATCGGCATCGCCTCAACTTGGGCGAACGTAACGCCATGCAATATGCACATCGACAAGCTCGCCGAAGAGGCCGAAAAAGGCGCTAATGCGGCTGGCGGCAAAGGCGTGATTTTCAACACCATCACTATTTCCGATGGCATCGCCAACGGCACAGAAGGCATGAAGTATTCGCTGGTGTCGCGCGAAGTCATTGCTGACTCGATTGAAACCGTAGTTGGCTGCGAGGGCTTTGATGGCGTAGTGGCAGTTGGTGGCTGTGATAAAAACATGCCCGGCTGCTTGATCGCCATGGCGCGTTTGAACCGCCCGGCCATCTTTGTTTATGGCGGCACGATCAAACCCGGTCACGGCCATACCGACATTATTTCGGTATTTGAAGCGGTTGGTCAGCACGCCAAAGGCGACATCGACCTCATTCAAGTCAAGCAAATTGAAGAAACCGCTATTCCTGGCGCAGGCTCGTGTGGCGGCATGTACACCGCCAACACCATGGCTTCGGCGATTGAAGCCTTGGGCATGTCACTGCCCGGCTCCAGCGCACAAGATGCCACCGGTAGCGACAAGGCACTCGACTGCTTCCGTGCCGGCGAGCAAGTACTCGACCTATTAGCACGCGACATAAAGCCTAGCGATATCATGACGCGTAAGGCTTTCGAAAACGCCATTCGTGTGGTCATCGCTTTAGCTGGCTCCACCAACGCCGTGCTGCATTTATTGGCCATGGCACACGCCGTGAATGTGCCGCTAACACTTAACGACTTCACCGAAATCGGCAAAACCACGCCGGTGCTGGCCGACCTACGTCCATCAGGCAAATACATGATGAGCGAATTAGTCGCCATCGGTGGCATCCAGCCTCTGATGAAACGCATGCTCAATGCTGGCCTATTGCATGGCGACACACTTACCGTCACCGGCAAAACACTGGCGGAGAATCTCGAATACGTCGCCGACTATCCAGCCGATCAAGACATCATTCGCTCCTTCGATAATCCGATCAAAAAAGATTCGCACTTAGTAATTTTGCACGGCAATTTATCGCCGACAGGTGCCGTTGCTAAAATCACTGGCAAAGAAGGCTTGCGCTTTGAAGGCCGCGCCCGTGTTTATCACGGTGAAGAAGCGGCACTCGCCGGCATCCTCAATGGCGAAGTGGTCGCAGGCGATGTCATTGTGATTCGTTACGAAGGCCCGAAAGGCGGCCCCGGCATGCGCGAAATGCTCTCACCAACCTCAGCCGTGATGGGCAAAGGCCTAGGCAAAGAGGTGGCTCTCATAACCGATGGCCGCTTCTCCGGTGGCTCGCATGGTTTTGTTGTTGGTCACATCACACCTGAAGCGCAGGATGGCGGCCCGATTGCACTTCTCGAAAATGGCGATGCGATTACCATCGATGCCGAAACTCGCGAAATCAGCGTTGCTGTATCCGAGGCCACCTTGGCGGAACGCCGTGCGCGCTGGACTGCCCCTGCGCCGGTCTACACCCGTGGTGTGCTGGCCAAATACGCCAAGCTAGTGTCGAGCGCCTCCGAAGGCGCAGTCACAGACGCGTAAGCGATATGAGCCGCCTACAGCGATTTCTTCAGCCACGCCTTAGCGCCGCACTCACCAGCAATAAGCTGCGTGATCTGCGGCGTAGTGGCCTGGAAGCTTGGCGACGGCTCGGGCGCTACCCGCATCAAGTCAGTGTTTGGTTACGCGTAGATGACCCTTACGCGTATTTATTACTGCAAGCACTACCCACTTTAGAGGCCGACTTTGGCCTGCGTATAAGCCTACGCATGCTCGGTTCCGGAAGCCCTGATACCACGCCAGAGCCGGAGCGTTTAACGCAATTTTCTGGTCACGATGCCACCCGCCTCGCGCGTTGGCATGGCCTCGACGCTCCGACATCATGGCAAGCAAATGCAAAGGATCTTGCGCTAGCTGAGCGATTATTAATTGCGCTCGAGCTTTCGGATCAAGAGGCATCGGTCATGGAGCAGGCGCGTGATGTTTTGCGCGCACTATGGCGAAAAGATCACCCTGCATTGCAACAGTGTCAGGACGAACTCGCGATAAACATGAGCTCTGCAAAGTTCGATGCCGACTCCATTGCTAGCCACTTAAAACGCAATGCCGACAAGCAGCGCCAACTCGGCCATTACGCCAGCGCCATGCTGCATTACGCCGGCGAATGGTATTGGGGCATTGATCGCTTAGATTACTTAAGCCGCCGCCTAACCAGCTTGAACTTAGGCACCGCCAGCGCGCAGTGGAGCACGCATATCGATGGCCACTTTCTCGTCAGCGATGCTGAGCGACTAGCCGACTTGCGCGCACTCGACGCCGAACTCGATGTCTACTTTTCTTATCGCAGCCCCTACTCATATTTAGCGCTGAGCCGCATCCGCCTACTCGCCGAACATTACGGCATTGTCTTGCGCCTAAAGCCGGTCTTGCCCATGGTCATGCGCGGCCTGCCCGTGCCAACCATTAAGCGCTTATATATTTTGCTTGATAGCAAGCGTGAAGCCGATTTACTCGACCTAGACTTTGGTCGCATTTGCGATCCTGTCGGCGCTGGCGTAGAACATTGTCTAGCGGTGACACATGCGGTGCTCACACAGTCGGAAAAATTAGCGCTAGATTTTGCCGAGTCCGCCTGCGCGGCGATTTGGCATGAGGGTCGTGACTTAAGCCATCTACCCGAGATTTACGCCTGTGCTTTGCGCGCTGGCGTGACTGCCGATATTGTCGATGCTGCATTGGCTAGTGATGACTGGCGCGAAGCTGCATCACAGCATCATGGCGAGCTATTAGCGCTAGGGTTGTGGGGCGTGCCAAGCTTTAACTTGCACCTCGATGGCCAACCGCTATGCCAAACTTGGGGCCAGGATAGACTTTGGGTTTTGGAAGATGCGCTCAATGATGCATTGAAAATAAATCATCCACTCAGTTCGCGACGCTAACTAAGCAGCTAAGGAGTAACCATATGGAAACGGTTGTGGTACTCGGTGCCAGTCCGAAGCGAGAACGCTATAGCCATCAAGCGATGGTGCTGTTGCAGAAACATGGCCACCGAGTGATTCCGGTTAATCCCGGCCATGATCAAATCGATGGAATTACAGTTGCACGTAGCCTCGATGCAATCAGCGAAGCCGTCGACACCGTGACCATTTATGTCGCTCCAGCCCACCTCGATAGCCAGCTTGAGTCACTGCTTGCGCTAAACCCAAAGCGGGTCATTTTTAATCCTGGCGC
Organism: Paraperlucidibaca sp.; assembly: GCF_982810325.1. Lineage (NCBI taxonomy): Bacteria > Pseudomonadati > Pseudomonadota > Gammaproteobacteria > Moraxellales > Moraxellaceae > Paraperlucidibaca > Paraperlucidibaca sp. Next base: position 27,524 of record NZ_CEYEMI010000001.1, on the reverse strand, counting down.
AGAACATCCGCAGGCTAGTGCCGTACTCCAAGCTCAAGGCATTGCGGTAGAAGACGCCTGCACGCTGGTGCTGCTGCGTACTGGCCAATACGACTGAGGCTCCGGCCACTTAATCCTACACGGGCAGCTCACTGCCTCGCGTACGCATCCAACCTGCAATACTGCGACGGGCTTGCTGCGCAGGCAGCACCTCATGAACAATGGTGTCGCTCCAAAACACGACGAGACTTCCACCCTCGGGGCAAATATTCACAGTCGCCTGCTCAGGCGGATACAGCACCAGCTCGCCACCGCCATCACTAGGCCACGGCACATCGTTTAAATACAACACCGTAGAAACAATACGCCGCCCTGCGCCCAGCACACTCACCTCGATATGTTGGTCGGTGTGACGGCGATAAAAGCTACCTAGGTCATAAATCGCGTAATGCGCCTCAAAGTCGGCCAAGCCTAAAAAGCCCATTTCATTTAAATGTGCTTGCAGCTGCGCCATTAGCGCCAAATAAGCAGCTGCCGCCGGCCACTCCGGCTCCAGCCACGCGATACGATCACCACGCACTTTGCCCGTGACCTGATGCGTTGAGCCACGGCCGATGCCAGCGCGATATAACTCATTAGCACCATCGCGCTCCTGCAACTCGAGCTGCAATGCACGCAGTAAATCAGGCGGAATAGCATTGGCTATAACTGCCCAACCCTGTTCGAAAAGCTGCTCGCTCGCTATTCGAATTAGATCTGGCCACACCACAATCGTCTCAACGCTGTCATTAGCGGGTATCATCTGCGGTTCACTACCTGATGTTGTTGCCATGAATTATCGTCACCACTTTCACGCCGGCAATTTTGCCGATGTTATGAAGCACAGTCTGCAAATGGGCCTAATGGCGCATTTGAAAAAGAAAGAGTCGGCATTTTGCTTTATCGACACGCATGCCGGCGCCGGCGTTTACGACTTGCATGGCATGCAGGCTCAGAAAACCGGTGAATACCAACAAGGCATCGACCGCTTAGATGACCATCGCGGCGCACCAATATGGGTGGCCGAATACCTGCAAGGCGTGCTTGCCTGCCAAGCCACAGGAGCGCGTAGCAATTACCCCGGCTCGCCATGGCTAGGCCAGCGCCAATTGCGCGAACAAGACAGCGCCATTTTTATCGATGTGCAGCACGCTGAAGTCGCCAGTTTGCGCCATTACTTCAAGAACGATTCGCGCGTGGCCGTGCACCAACGCAATGCCTATGAAGGCTTAACTGCGTTGATTCCACCAAAGGAAAAACGCGGCTTGGTGCTCATCGACCCGCCTTATGAGCTTGAGCGCGATAGCTTTCCGCAACTGGTTAAGCTCATCGTGGCTGCACATAAAAAATGGCCAACCGGCGTTTATGGCATTTGGTTCCCGATCAAGCAGCGCGCATCTATCGTGAAATTTTATCGCGAGCTGATGAATAGCGGAATAAATAAAATGCTGTCATGCGAACTATTAATGCAGCCCGACGACAACGCCTTAGGCCTAAATGGCAGCGGCTTAATCGTCATTAACCCACCTTGGGGATTCTACGAAGAGGCACAGAAAACCTTGGCATGGTTAGTCGACCGTTTATCTGAGCATCCGCAGCGCTCGACCAAAGTGCGTTGGCTAGTCAATTTAGAGTAACTGCTCTAAACTCGGCACCATCACGCTGAGCGGATGACCGAGAGCACCATGATTACCAAGGAACACCTGAGCTACCAAGCTCAAAAAGCTTATGTCGCCACCATGATGAAAGTGGTTGGCGGCGGCTTAGCAGCAGCTAGCCGCGTCGATGAAACCGTACAAAAAGAGCTCGCGGCACTGCCCGAAGGCTTCCAGGTTTGCATGACTGTCTTCCCAAGCGGCCCTAGCTTCTTTTTGCGCATCGGCAAAAATGGCCACTCCGAAGTCATTTCAGCTCCTGTCGGCAAGCCCGAACTAACCATCCGCTTCAAGCATCTCTCGCATGCCTTTTTGGTGTTTTCCTTCCAAGAAGGCACCGCGCAAGCCTTTGCCAATGACCGTATGATTGCCGATGGCAATGTCAGTCACGCCATTCGCTTAGTGCGCTGTTTGAACAAGATGGAAACCTTGATTTTGCCGCGCCTGATTGCCGAGCGCGCCGTGAAGCGTTACGACGCCGTACCGCTCACCGAAAAGATCACCAAAGCCGCACGCATTTACGGCCTAGTCGCCAAATCGCTGATTGCAGGGAACTGATATGAGCAAGCCTTACTACGAATTTTTTTGCCCCGTTAAAGTCATCGCGGGCAATGCTGCGTTAGAACACATCCCGTTTGAGCTCGATATTCTCGGCTCCAAAAACCCAATGATCATCACCGATAAAGGCGTGCGCGCAGTCGGCTTGCTTAAGCATATCGAAGGCGCACTTGCTGCAGCCGAGATCAATGTCAGCACAATTTTTGATGATGTTCCGCCAGATAGCTCAATTGAAACTGTGCATGCAGCAGCCAAGGTTTATAACGACAACGGCTGCGATGCCATCATCGCTGTCGGCGGTGGCTCGGTTATCGACACCTGTAAAGCGGTCAATATTTTGGTCTCAGAAGGCGGCGACGATCTTCGCGCCTACTCCGGTGCGCATGTGCTGAAGCGTCCGTTGAAGCCTTTATTTGTGGTGCCAACGACATCTGGCACAGGCTCAGAAACTACTGCCATCGCGGTGATTTCCGACAACCAAGCCGGCGTGAAAATGCCCTTTGTGTCGTACTTCTTAATGCCCAATGCCGCCGTGCTCGATCCGCGCATGACGCTAACCTTGCCACCGCACATCACTGCGATGACCGGCATGGATGCGATGACGCATGCCATTGAGGCCTACACCTGCATGGCGCATAACCCAATTAGCGACGCCTACGCCACTAGCGCCATCGCTAAAGTCAGCGCTAATCTATTGAAAGTGCTGGATAACCCCAGCGACTCCGATGGCCGTCTAGAGCTCGCGCAAGCCTCAACCATGGCCGGCATCGCATTTTCCAATGCCATGGTTGGTCTCGTGCATTCGCTAGGCCACTCGCTGGGCGCGGCCAGTCATCTGCCGCATGGCCTGTGCATGAACTTATTCCTGCCTTATGTGCTGGAGTTTAATAAAGACAAAAATGGTGACCGCATCGCCGACTTACTACTGCCGATTGCTGGCGCTGAAGTCTATGCCAGCACACCGGCGGCACAACGCGCCGACCGTGCTATCGAAGAAATTCGTCGCATGCGTGATGAGATACATGCGCGCTGCAAGCTGCCACGCACCTTGCAAGAAACTGGCAAAGTCACACGCGATCAGTTTGACCACATCGCTGACTTAACGCTGGATGACGGCTCGATTGTTATTAATCCGAAAGAGGTTGATCGCAAGCAAGTGTTGGCACTTCTGGAAAAAGCCTGGGGCTAAACCTCTCGCAGCAATAAAAAAGCCCAGCTCAAAACTGGGCTTTTTTTCGCCTTGAAAAACTAGCTTGGCCAATGCTTCAACCAAGGCTCACTGGCCTTAGCGACGGCCAAAAAATCGCCATTGAGTAGTGTGCTTCGGCAGTTATACAAAAAGCGCTGACCTCTCGCGTCAACCAACTCACCGCCCGCTTGCTCGAGCACGACTTGAGCGGCAGCAGTATCCCATTCGCTGGTCGGCCCAAAGCGTGGATAAGCATGAGCGCGACCCTCGGCCACGACACAAATCTTAAATGCAGAGCCAGCAGGAATAGAGCTCACCTGCCATCCGGTCGCCTGTAGCGACTGCTCAAAATGGGCTAGGCGCTCGAGGCCATGACGGCGACTAACGGTTAAGTTGAGTGTGCCATTTGAGGCCGACCAATTTGGTGCACGCGCTTGGATTGGCATCCATGCGGAGGCGGCTTTGTTTGCCGAAACGGAGCTGATGGCTTCAGCCACTGCTGTAGTCTCAATGACTGCCTCAGGCCCGACCCGAAAACTGCCCACGCCCTCTGCCGACACATAGCTAACGCCATTTGCCGGCCCATAGACCACGCCCAAGACGGCCTCGTGGCCAATTACCAAGGCAATATTGACGCTGAACTCACCATTGCGCGCAATGAACTCTTTAGTGCCATCAAGTGGGTCAACCAACCAGTACGCAGCCCAATCTCGACGATCGCGTAAATCGTCTGGCGAGGACTCTTCTGACAAAACTGGTAGGCCCGCCAAGGCTTTATCTGGTAGTGCCTGCAGTCCCTTAACGATGCTTTCATGGGCGGCAATATCGGCAGCAGTAATCGGCGAGGAGTCGAGCTTTTCTGTCACCGCCCATCGCGCCGAGTCGCTATAAATCGCCATGATGGCGCGCCCAGCATCTTCAGCAACAGCCATCACCGCAGCCAACGCATCTCGCGTTACACTATTGCGAACGCGCGCTTGAGCACTTTGCTGAAGACTATCTCGAACATCGGCTGACATGATTTGGCCTCGAAACTAATGAGCTGCTGCGCATCGCTGCGCATAAGCCACAGGATACGCGAATGACTGCTTTGCTCGACACTGCCAACACCACCATCGATTGGCAAACCATCGACACGGTAATTTTAGACATGGATGGCACCGTGCTCGACCTGCACTTCGACAATGTCTTTTGGATGCAGCACCTGCCCGCACTCTTTGCCGATCACAACGGCTTGCCGCGCGAGCAAGGCTTGGGCGAATTGCTCATGCGCTTTCAACATCATCAAGGCCAGTTGAACTGGTATTGCACCGATTTCTGGAGCGAACAGGTTGGCTTCGATATTGTGCCGCACAAAAATGACCTGAAGCATTTAATCCGCGAGCGTGCCGACGCCTTTGCTTTTTTAGCAGCTGTGAAAAATAGCGGACGACGCTTAATTCTTGCCACCAATGCGCATCGCTCAAGCCTTGAACTAAAGCTAACCGTACAGACCTTTGCTCATTATTTCGATGCCATGGTGAGCTCGCATGACTATGGCCAGCCAAAAGAAGATCAAGCGTTCTGGCAGCAGCTGTGTGAGCAGCAAAATATAGACCCATCACGCAGTATTTTTGTTGATGACAGCGAAGCAGTGCTTGATAGTGCTCAGCTTTTTGGCATCCGCGACTGCATTTGTGTGAGCACACCCGATAGCGAAAAGCCCGCACGTAAACGCCTGCGTTATCCGGCAATTGATCAGTTTGCTGAGCTTGGGATTATTCCTGCATTCGGCGATATTGCTGCGCTCAAGGCGGCCTCGGAGCCTACAAAAAAATGAAGTCTGGCAGTAAAAACGCTAGCGACAACGACACTCGCACACGAGTTGATAAATGGCTGTGGGCAGCTCGTTTTTACAAGACGCGCTCGCTAGCAAAAGACGCCATCGACAGCGGCCATGTGCATTGCGATGGTCAGCGCGTAAAAGTGAGCCGCGAAGTATTTGTCGATATGACTCTGACTATTCGACAAGGTCATGATGAGAAAATCATTGTCGTTGATGCGCTGTCGAGCGTGCGAGGACCGGCGCCGGTGGCGCAGCTGCTGTATCACGAAACACCAGAAAGTATTGCTAAGCGCGACGATCTTCGTGAGCAGCGCAAGTCACAAAACTTAGCGCATCCTGACCATAAGCCGAATAAGAAAGAGCGCCGGCAGATCCATCGTTTTCAGCGCGGGTTTGGCGAATGAGCTGGCTTGCTACTTAGTTAATAACGCCGCTAAAGCACTCGTGTTTTCCACGTCGCTAAATCAGCTAATTGCAACGTTAACGTATCGCCCGAATGTAATGCCGCCACGCCAGCAGGAGTACCTGTCATCACCACATCTCCCGGCAGCAGCGTGATATAGCGCGTAATAAACTGCAGCAAAGCAATCATGTCGGTAATCATATCGGCGCTATCACCACTTTGACGGCGCTCACCATTGATGCTCAAGCTGAATTCAACTGCAGCTAAGTCAGAAAAATCAGTCACTGGCAAAAAGCCACTCAACGGCGCCGAGCCATCGAATGCTTTGGCTAACTCCCAGGGCTGTCCTTTCGCTTTTAGCTCGTTTTGCTTCTCACGCAAGGTAAGGTCTAAGCCTAAACCAACGCCAGCAATAGCCGCACGTGCTTGCTCAGCGCTCACTTCTTGCAAAGCTGTGATGTCTTTCGTAACGGAATTACTCTGCGCAGGCACAACCAGGCGCTGGCCAATCAGCAGCGTGATTTCAGTTTCAAAATGGCATTCGCCCTGCCCCACTGGAATTGGAAACCCAGACTCCAATGCCACGGCCGATGTGCTTGGCTTAAGAAAAATAATCGGTGCATCAGGCACTTCGTTACCGAGCTCGCGCGCATGGGCAGCGTAATTGCGACCGACACAGACCAGCTTGCCAACGGTTAAGTTTGTTGCCGCTCCGCCATACCATTGATGCTGATAGTCCATGCCGTCCACTCCTATCTCATAAAACGCCAACGCAAATGCCGAGCGGCTTCAAGCTAAATCAAAAATCTTGCCCGGATTCATCACACCGTTCGGGTCAAAAACCTGCTTGATCGCACGCAAATACTCAATCTCAACCGGCGAGCGCGTATAGGTCAAATACGCTTTCTTAGTCATGCCAACACCGTGCTCTGCCGACACCGAGCCGTTGTATTTCTGCACCGTTTCAAACACCTGCACATTGACCTCTTTGCACTTGGCGAAGAATACCGCCTTGTCCATTTCATCAGGCTTGAGAATATTTAAGTGCAAATTGCCATCACCAATATGGCCAAACCAGACCACGCGGAAGTCTGGATATTGACTAGAGACAATGGCGTCGATATCGGCAATAAAAGCTGGAACGCGCGCAATCATCACCGAGATGTCGTTTTTATACGGCGTAAAGGGAGCGATGGTCTCTGAGATATCTTCGCGCAGGCGCCAGAGGTTTTTCGCCTGAGTTTCCGACTGGCCTAGCACGCCATCAACTACCCAACCCTGCTCCACGCAATGCTCGAAAATAGTCATTGCTTCATCGCTCATGGCCTCCGACAGAGCCTCGAACTCAAGCAGTGCGTAAAACGGAGTCGCGGATTCGAACGGCCGCGGAATCCCCGAATGCGCAGTGACTATCTGCACCGACAGCTCGGAGAAAAACTCAAAAGCGGTAAGGTCTAGCCGAGCTTGAAACTCGCGCAACACATTCATCACCGATGGAAAGTCGGGCGTGCCCAAAACCATCACCTGTAAATTCCGCGGCGCACGATCAAGCTTCATTGTCGCCTCAACCACCAAGCCCAATGTGCCTTCAGCGCCAATAAATAAATGCCGCAAATCATAGCCGGTGGCATTTTTGATCATGTCTTTATTGAGTTCGAGAATGTCGCCCTTGCCGGTCACTACCTTCAAGCCCAACACCCAGTTACGAGTCATGCCGTACTTAATAACCTTGATGCCGCCAGCATTGGTGCCAATATTGCCGCCCAGTTGCGACGAGCCCGCCGAAGCGAAATCGACCGGATAATACAGACCTTTTTCTTCAGCGAAATTTTGCAGCTGCTCAGTCACCACGCCAGCCTGAATACGCACCGCGCGATCCTCCGCGATGAACTCAGTGATCTTATTTAAATAGTCGAAGCTCACCACCACTTCGCCATTGGCAGCAACTGCGCCCGCCGACAGGCCGGTACGACCGCCCGATGGCACGATGGCAAAGCCCGCCTCATTGGCCAGACGAACCACCGCCTGCACTTGCTCGATGCTCGATGGAAAAACAATGGCTGATGGCGCTGGCGTATACATTTTGGTCCAGTCCACACCCCAAGTTGCCAAGCTTTGCTCATCCACGCGCACGCGGGACTCGCCCACAATATTTACCAATGCCTGAAGTGTTGCAGCGGCCAATGCCATGTCAGCGTCCTATAACAGATTTCAATTCGACCATTCTACCTAATGCAGAGCCTGTGCTACTATGCCGCCCTCGAAATTACCATCTGCGAGCGCGCATCATGAGCCAGCTATCCCTCGATAAAGCCAAAATCCGCTTTCTGTTGCTCGAAGGTGTTCACAAAAATGCGCTCGATATTTTAGCCAACAATGGCTACACCAATATTGAATACATTCGCGGTGCACTCGACGAAGATGTGCTGATTGAAAAGATCAAAGATGCACACTTCGTTGGCCTTCGCTCGCGCACGCAGCTCACCGAAAAAGTGATTGCTGCAGCTGACAAACTCGTGGCCATTGGTTGCTTTTGCATCGGCACCAACCAAGTCGATTTGAAAGCGGCACTAACGCGCGGCATTCCCGTTTTTAATGCGCCCTACTCAAACACTCGCTCAGTCGCCGAACTGGTCTTGGGCCAGCTCATTTTATTGCTTCGCGGCATCCCAGAAAAAAACGCCATGGTACATTCCGGCGGCTGGTCAAAGTCGGCTGAAGGCTCTTACGAAGCTCGCGGTAAAACGCTAGGCATCGTCGGTTATGGCTCTATTGGTTCGCAGCTTTCTGTTCTAGCTGAATCACTGGGCATGCACGTTATTTATTTCGATACGCTAACCAAGCTGCCACTCGGCAATGCTCGCCAAGTTACCAGCATGGAAGAGCTGCTAAGCACATCCGATGTAGTTTCACTGCATGTGCCAGACGTACCATCGACTCGCAATATGATGCGCGCTGAGCATTTCGCACAAATGAAAGCAGGCAGCATCTTCATCAATGCCGCACGTGGCACCTGTGTCGATATCGATGCATTGGCCGCAGCTATTACTAGCAAGCACTTAAACGGCGCGGCAATTGACGTGTTCCCGAAAGAGCCAAAATCAAACGATGAAGAGTTCGTGTCGCCGCTGCGTGGCTTATTCAATGTGATCTTGACGCCACATATTGGTGGCTCAACACTAGAAGCACAGGCCAATATCGGCCTAGAGGTTGCAGAGAAATTCGCACGCTATTCCGATACCGGCGCAACCACCACATCGGTGAACTTCCCTGAAGTATCACTGCCAGTGACCCCGGGCAAACACCGCCTGCTGCACATCCACAAAAACATTCCTGGCGTGCTCTCGGCTATCAACTTAGTGTTTGCTGAAAATGGCATCAACATTAGCGGCCAATCGCTGATGACCAACGACACCATCGGCTATTTAGTCATGGAAGTTGACGCTGCTTATTCAGACGTCGCGCTAGAAAAGCTGCAACAGATCAACGGCACTATTCGTACCCGCGTACTGTACTAAGCTAAATATCTATGATCTCGGCCGCCATCGCAGCTCCCGCTCGTGGCGGCCGAGTCATTTATAACGTCGACACACAAGGCTGCATTCGCGATGGCGCCGTGCCTGAACACATCACCGTATATATAGCCGCGCTAGAACCCCTGCCCGCCGATTCGCTACGGAAGCGCCAAAGAGCTCAAGTGTTGTCATGGCTCGCAGAGCACGACGACAACAGCTTAACGCCGCCCGAGCTACAAACAACTGATCTAGGCAAGCCCTATTGGCCCGATGGTCGTTGGCAACTGAACTGGTCACATAGCCAATATATTGTGGCGCTAGCGATTGCTCCGCATGAGTTTTTTCAACAGCAGACCGCCTCAAACACAAAGTCGGAGTCGGA
>NZ_CEYEMI010000001.1:15154-17879 GCF_982810325.1 Paraperlucidibaca sp. | reverse complement strand
AGTCGGAGTCGGAAACTCTAGCTGGAGCCTTGGGCATAGATCTAGAAGTGCTCGGTCGCTCACGATCGCGAGAAGCCTTAATTAACCGCTACTACCACCCAAATGAACATAGCCTCGCTGACACTGATCTTGGTTTTTTAAGCATATGGACACGTAAAGAGGCGGTCGTTAAAGCTCAAGGCATGGGTTTGCGCATCGATCTAAAAAGCCTCAACACGGCCACCGCAGTCATCGAGCACGTTCAACTCGGCCAATGGCATAGCCTCACTGTTTCGCTAAACGAACCCAATGCAGCGCCAACCGAAATTGGCGTCCTTAGCTTGAGTTGGCCAGCAGCACTCGCGCTGTAACACGTCGTAAACAATACGCCCACTGCCTTCGAACGCTTTATGCCAGATCATCTGTGCATTACCATCGCGACATTACTTTTAGGAAATTAATACCATGGCTCTCACAGTCGACCGCCTGCGCACATCGGTGCAATATCTGCTACCGCAACACGGGCTCTCGCGCCTCGTTGGCAAAATTGCCTCCAGCACCACACCATGGATAAAAGATACTTTCATTCAACGCTTTGCCAAACGCTATAACGTCGACATGAGCGAAGCACTAGAGCCAGACTTGTCGCAATACGCCTGCTTCAACGATTTTTTCACGCGCGCATTAAAACCTGGCGCACGGCCTTTGTGCACCGAAAGCGACAGCATTCTCTGCCCAGCCGATGGCGCTATTTCGCAGCTTGGCCCCATCACCAATGACCGTGTATTCCAAGCCAAAGGCCACGACTACAGCCTCAGCGATTTACTCGCCGATAACACAAGTGCGCAAGCGTATATTGGCGGCCAGTTCGCCACTGTGTATTTATCGCCACGTGATTATCATCGCGTTCACATGCCACTCACTGGCAAGCTCACGCGCAGCGTCTATGTGCCCGGCGATCTATTTTCGGTCAACACCCTCACCGCGCAAACCGTGCCCAACTTATTTGCCCGCAATGAACGCTTAGTAGCCCATTTCGACACCGAAGCTGGCCCCATGGTTGTGATTTTAGTCGGCGCGATGATTGTCGCCAGCATTGAAACTGTCTGGGGCGGCGTCGAAGCTATAGGTTCAGAAATCCGCACGCGCGACTTTGCAGCCCATGAGCAAATCACACTAAACAGCGGTGACGAATTAGGCCGCTTCCGCCTCGGCTCCACCGCCATTATTCTCTTCGGGCCAAACGTAATGAGCTGGGAAAAGGAATTTGTAACTAGCAGCTCGACACGCATGGGCCAGCGTTTAGGCTATGTTTTAAGCAAAAAGTAATGCGTTTATGTATATGACCAGGCAGTCCTATACAGTTGTTTACAAAAGCTCTACAAATCCAAGTGCGTTTGACGTTTACAATCCGCACCGTAACCAAATTACCCATATGTGCTGCTCGACCTCGGTTTTGCAGCGCCACGATTTGCCGAGGCTTATATGAACACATCTAAATTTACTCGCTTAGCTGCTAGCTGCGCGCTAGCACTTGGTCTTGCTGCCTGCGGCGCTGATGGCAATAGCAATACTACTGGTGGCGGTGGTACTGGCGGTGGTACTGGCCCACGCCTAATTCTTGACGACACACAAACTCAACTCAGCGGCACATTGACTGGCCTTGCAGGCCTTATTGGCACTGATAATCCATTAGGCGCCTTAGTCTTTTGCTTAGACCCAACAGTAAACGATCTTGTTGATGGTCCCGACGCCCTACTAACCAATTTGCTCGGCAGCCTGAATACCACACTAGGCACGCAGGACCCAGCGGCTCTGCAGGCAGCTCTATTGGCCAGTGGCGACAGCTTATCAACTGCATTGCAATCACTGACAGTCAACTTGCCTAATGCATTAATGGCCTTGGCCGACCCTAGCGCAGTGAGTAACTGCGGATCACAAGGTGGCACTACTGGCGGCGGTACTGGCGGCTCACCATTAGATGCATTGATTGCTCTATTTGGTGGTGGTAGCAACCCATTCGCTGGTACGCCCCTAGAAGCACTTGGCACATTAGGTGGCTCAGGCACACCTGCTGGCGGACCAACTGGCACACCATTAGACGCCATCTTAGGCCCACTATTAGCCATCCAAAATGGTGGTGCCAACGGTGAGATTGTTGATCAGCTCGGCCAAGGTGTTGCACAACTTGGTACTGCACTGAGTGACAACCTGCCAGACCAAGTTGTTACAGCCCCGATTGTTGGTGGCGTACTCGTACTGCTGTCCGACACATTGGTTGATCTCGGTGGCGTTCTGGATCAGATTGAACAGCCAAGCACTGCAGCAGAGCTGCAAGCCCTATTGAACAATTTGCTAAGCAACTTAACTGGCACCCTGATCGGTCTAGACCCAACAGGCCAGCTAGCAAGTACCGCTGGCCCACAAATCCAAGCTGGTATTAACCAACTGACGGATTCATTGGGCGCAATCTTGGTTCCTCTTGCTGGTACTGATGGTTTACTACCAACGCTTCTAAATCCTTTAAGTGCGCTAACTTGCCCACTGAAGCTGACAGGTAATTGTGGCGCTACAGGCAGTACTGGTGGTGACAATCCTTTAGCAGGCATCCCATTACTAGGTGACTTGCTCGGCGGCGGCTTACCAACCGGTGGTACAGGTAGCACAGGTCCACTATCTGGCGCATTAGCTGGCACACCATTGGCTCCTATTGGTGGCTTACTCGGCCTGCTAGGTCTGTAAGCAA
>NZ_CEYEMI010000001.1:0-15054 GCF_982810325.1 Paraperlucidibaca sp. | reverse complement strand
GGCACACCATTGGCTCCTATTGGTGGCTTACTCGGCCTGCTAGGTCTGTAAGCAACTTCGCAGCAATGGACTGCTGAAGCAACATCAAAAACACCCCGCCTAGTGCGGGGTGTTTTGTTTTCAGGGACTAAGTTCCGCTAAGCTAGAGCATTGCGTTTACTTATTGGCAACTGCTCATGCGCATCACCTTAAAACAGCTCGATGTATTTGCCGCTGTGGCACGCGAAGGCAGCGTTACACGCGCCTCAGAGTGGCTCAATCTCACGCAAAGCGCGACCAGCATGGCGCTTTCAGATCTAGAGTCGCAGCTTGGCGAGAAAGTCTTTGATCGTGTCGGTAGACGCCTACAGATTAATGACCTTGGCCATCGCCTACTACCACTCGCGCTAGAGTCAGTTGCCCGCGTTCGTGAAATCGAAGATATCTGTCGCGGCGATCTACCAGGTAGCGGCCGCTTGCGCATTGGTGCCAGCTTAAGCGTAGGCAACTATTTGATGCCTCAGCGCATCGGCGACTATCTGCAGCTACACCCCGAAGCAGAAATCAGCTTAGACGTAGGCAATACGCGCCACGTTGTCGAGTCTGTAAGGCAATTCACCTGCGATATTGGCTTTATTGAAGGCTTTTGCCACGACCCCGATATCGATGTATTGCCATGGATAGATGATGAGCTAGTGATATTTGCCAGCCCCCAACATCCACTCGCTACGAAAGAGTCACTGACTCTTGAAGACTTGAATCAGGCGCAATGGATTTTGCGTGAGGCTGGCTCGGGCACGCGCGAAGTATTTGATAATGCTATCGCAGGAAAATTAGTTGGCATGCATATACGGCTAGAGCTTAGTCACACCGAAGCCATCCGACGTGCCGTAGAGGCAAATATTGGGCTGGGCTGTGCCTCACGTATGACACTGCAGGAAGCACACGATGCTGGGCGCGTGGTGATCTTAAACACACCATTCTTAGACTTACGCCGATCACTTTTTGTATTGCGCCATAAAAACAAATACACCACACGTGGACTAAGACGATTCTTAGCGGCGTGTGGTGTCAATTTACCGGACTAAAAATAGCTGCGACCAAAGCACATAGCCTTGGCCAGTATTTAGATTAAATCCAAGTCTCTATCGCGCACACCAAGCAGGTACAAAATGCCGTCGAGACCAAGGGTAGAGATGGCTTGTTTGGCATTTGCACGCACCAATGGTTTAGCGCGGAAGGCAATGCCTAAACCTGCAATGCTGAGCATAGGCAAGTCATTAGCGCCATCACCTACAGCGATGACTTGCTCTAGATTCACGCCTTCCTTTTCGGCAATCATTTTCAATAGCTCAGCCTTGCGTGCGCCATCAACTACCTGGCCAGTAACGCGGCCAGTGACTTTGCCATCCTCAATTTCAAGTTGATTAGCAAAGACATAATCGATGCCTAATTTGCGCTGCAAGTATTCACCAAAATAGTTAAAGCCACCGGACAAGATAGCGGTTTTATAGCCAAGAGCCTTGAGTGTGAGCATGAGATGCTCAGCTCCCTCAGTGAGCTTCAGCGACTGCGCTATTGACTCCAACACACTCGCATCAAGACCTTTAAGCAAGGCCACTCTAGACTCAAAGCTTTGCGTAAAGTCGAGTTCACCAAGCATGGCTCGCTCAGTAATTGCCGCCACTTGCGCACCAACACCGGCCGCCATAGCGAGCTCATCGATGACTTCATGCTCAATCAGTGTGGAGTCCATGTCGAAGCAAACGAGGCGGCGATTACGGCGAAAGGCATTGTCTTTTTGGAAGGCAATATCGATGCCGTGCTCACCAGCCAAGCGTAATAATTCCGCGCGCAGGGCATCAGCTGACTTCGGCTCGCCGCGTACCGAAAACTCGACGCAAGCCTTAGCTTGCTTCTCACCGCCTTCACCTTCTAAAGGAACGCGACCCGATAAACGCTGCAGGCCATCGATGTTTAAGCCTTGCTCAGCGATCAACTTGGTCATCGCCGCTAAATGCTCAGCGGTGATTTTACGCGCCAACACCGTAAAGATATATCGCGCTTTGCCGTGACCGGAAACCCATTGGTGATAGCTATCAGCGCTGATCGGCGTGAAGCGAGCCTGCAAGCCGAGTGCGTGCGCTTTAAACAACACCGCACGCATGAGAATGGCCGAGTCCTGCTCACCGCCAGTTTCAATCACTAGGCCTAACGTGAGCTGGTCATGAATAACGGCCTGACTGACATCGAGCACGCTAACTTTATGAGAAGCCAACGCCTCAGTAAGGGCGGCGCTAATACCGGGACGATCAGGGCCAGAGATTGATACTAAGAGAATTTCACGCATTTACAGTTACTCCACGCGCAGGCCGTCGACTTTCTGGAAGCCGCGCGGTAATTTTTGACCACGACGGCCGCGCTCGCCAACATAGTGAGCAAGGTCTTTATCGTTGAGTGTGACGTGGCGCGCGCCGGCAATTACCGTGAGTTTTTGACCTTCGGCAATGGGAATAACTTGGACAATGCTCTCACCTTCGCTGGCACTCAAATTCATTAACTTATTGCCCTTACCTTTTGCCAAACGCGGCAAATCAGCAATTGGGAATACCAGTAAACGTCCACCACTGCTGAGCACCGCCAACTGATCTTGCTCACTGCCTTTTAGTAAGACAGGTGCCACCACCTCGGAGCCAGCAGGCAAGGTCAGCAAGGCTTTACCGTTGCGATTGCCCGCCTCCATATCAGCGAGTGTGGCGACAAAGCCATAGCCTGCGTTACTGCTAAGTAGCACACGCTGCGATGTCTCACCCATGATAAGGCAGACAAACTGCGCGCCTGCGGGAGGGTTTAATTTTGTGGTCAGCGGCTCGCCTTGGCCACGTGCGCTGGGCAAGGTATTGGCCAACAAGGAATAGCTACGGCCGGTGCTATCCATAAAGATAGCCTGCTGGTTGGACTTGCCTGCGGCTTGCACTAGGAAGGCATCGCCGGCTTTATAGCTGAGGCTAGTGCCATCGACATCATGGCCTTTGGCGGCTCGTACCCAGCCTTTGTCAGAGAGCACTACAGTGACGGGCTCGGCGGGTGTTAAGTCACTTTCTTTTAAGGCTTCAGCTTCACGTCGCTCGACCAATGGTGAACGCCGCGCGTCGCCGTATTTGGCGGCATCAGCTTCAATTTCTTTGATTATTAATCGCTTCAATAGCAGATGCGAGCCCAAGATTTTTTGCAGATGATCGCGCTCTTTCGCCAGCTCATCTTGCTCACCTTTGATGCGCATTTCTTCGAGCTTGGCCAAATGCCGCAGTTTCAACTCAAGGATGGCTTCGGCCTGCATATCGCTAAGGCCAAAACGCAGCATCAGCTCGGCTTTAGGCTCTTCTTCGTAGCGAATAATGCGGATGACTTCATCGATATTTAAGAAGGCAATCAACAAACCATCGAGGATGTGCAAACGCGCCAAAACTTTATCGAGGCGATGCTGTAGACGGCGACGCACGGTGAGTGTGCGGAATTCTAGCCATTCGCTGAGCATTTCGCGTAGGCCCATGACGCGCGGGCGACCATCGAGACCGATGACGTTCATGTTGACGCGATAGCTGCTCTCTAACTCGGTCGTGGCGAATAAATGCCCCATCAGCTGCTCAGCATCGACACGATTTGAGCGCGGCACCACGACTAGGCGCGTTGGATTTTCATGGTCAGATTCGTCGCGTAAATCGGCAACCCATGGCAGCTTTTTCGCCTGCATTTGATCGGCGATTTGCGTGAGAATTTTTGCGCCAGAGACTTGATGCGGCAAGGCGGTGATGACGATGTCGCCATCATCGATTTCATAGACCGCGCGCATTTTGAAACCGCCGCGACCAGTGGCGTACATCTGCACGAGGTCGTGGCGCGGGGTGATGACTTCGGCGGCGGTAGCAAGGTCTGGGCCTTGCACAAACTCGCAAAGATCATCGAGCGAGAGACCGGGATCGTTTAGCAGTGCGATGGTGGCTTGGGCGATTTCGCGCAGGTTGTGCGCGGGGATGTCAGTAGCCATGCCGACCGCAATACCAGTCGTGCCATTGAGCAATAAGTTGGGCAGACGCGCGGGTAAGACGCAGGGCTCATCGAGTGTGCCATCGAAGTTAGGCTGCCAATTCACTGTGCCCTGCTCTAGCTCAGCGAGCAGCGTGTCAGCATAGGGCGAGAGCTTGGCTTCGGTGTAACGCATGGCGGCGAAGGATTTAGGATCGTCTGGTGAACCCCAGTTGCCTTGACCGTCGACCAATGGGTAGCGATAGCTAAACGGTTGCGCCATCAAAACCATGGCTTCATAACAGGCCGAGTCGCCGTGCGGATGGTATTTGCCGAGCACATCGCCGACGGTACGCGCCGACTTTTTATGCTTGGCAGTGTTCTTTAGGCCAAGCTCGCTCATCGCGTAAACAATGCGGCGCTGAACCGGCTTCAAGCCATCACCAATATGCGGCAGCGCACGGTCTTTAATCACGTACATCGAGTAGTTCAAATACGCCTGCTCGGTGTAGGTGCGCATGGGCACCAGCTCAGTGCCATCGGCGGGCAAGATCAGTTCGTCAGTCATTTCTTATACTTCCACATCGGCCAAATTACCTTTGGCCTCTAACCATATTTTGCGGTCGCCGGAGCGCTTTTTCGCCAGCAGCATATCCATCATTTCGTGTGTGGCTTCGGGTTCATCAAGTACCAGCTGGATGAGCCGGCGCGTATCCGGAGCCATGGTGGTTTCGCGCAGTTGCAGCGGATTCATTTCGCCGAGACCTTTAAAGCGCGTGACTTGCGGCTTGCCACGCTTATTTTCAGCCTCTAAGCGATCAAGGATGCCTTTTTTCTCGGCCTCATCGAGGGCGTAAAACACTTGCTTGCCGAGGTCGATACGAAATAACGGCGGCATCGCAACACAGACATGACCGCCACGCACTAGAGCTGGAAAGTGCTGCATAAACAGAGCGCAAAGCAGTGTGGCGATGTGAAGACCATCGGAGTCAGCGTCGGCGAGAATACACACCTTGCCATAACGCAGGCCGCTTAAATCTTCAGAACCGGGATCGACACCGAGCGCGACGGCAATGTCGTGCACTTCTTGCGAAGCGAGAATCTGTGTCGACTCCACTTCCCATGTGTTGAGAATTTTACCGCGCAAGGGCATAACAGCCTGAAATTGACGATCTCGAGCCTGCTTCGCTGAACCGCCAGCGGAGTCACCTTCGACCAAAAATAATTCGCTGCGCTTGATATCTGAGCCAGCACAGTCGGCCAATTTGCCAGGCAATGCAGGGCCTGATGTGATGCGCTTACGAGCGACTTGCTTGTTTTGCTTCAGCCGACGCTGAGCTGAGTTAATCACAAGCTGGGCGAGCTGATCGGCCATCTCGGTGTGTTGGTTCAAATACAGCGAAAACGCATCCTTCACTACACCAGAGACAAACGCAGCACACTCACGCGAGCTCAAGCGCTCTTTGGTTTGGCCAGCAAATTGCGGATCTTGCATCTTCACTGAGAGCACAAAAGCACAGCGATCCCAAAGATCTTCAGGTGCTAATTTGATACCACGCGGTAATAGGCTACGGAACTCACAGAACTCGCGCAGGGCATCGAGCAAGCCACTCCGCAGGCCATTGACGTGAGTTCCGCCTTGAATTGTGGGGATTAAGTTAACGTAAGATTCTTGCGTGAGGTCACCGCCCTCTGGCAACCACAGTACGGCCCAATCTACCGCCTCGGCCTTGGACTCAAACTGGCCTAAAAATGGCTCCTCGGGCAGACGCGCCCAGCCGTCGGTGGCCTCGACCAGATAGTCCCTTAGGCCATCTTGATAATGCCATTCGAGGCGCTCGCCGCTGGCGGCATCGTAAAAATGCAAATGTAGGCCGGGGCAAAGCACGGCTTTTGCACGCAACACATGCTTTAGCTTGGTCAGCGAAACTTTCGGCGAGTCGAAATATTTTGGATCGGGGCGAAAGCGCACCACGGTACCGGTCGCGCGCTTAGCGCAATCACCAACAATTTGCAGGTCATCACGCTTATAGCCATCGGCAAAGGTCATGCGCCAGAGCTGGCCATTGCGTTTTACTTCGACTTCCAAATGTGTCGATAAGGCGTTAACTACTGAGGCGCCAACGCCGTGCAAACCACCGGAATATTTATAATTTTTGCCGGAAAATTTACCGCCAGCATGCAGACGCGTGAGGATGAGCTCGATACCCGAAACGCCATGCTCAGGATGAATATCGACAGGCATACCACGGCCGTTGTCGCTGATCTCAATGAGGCCATCGGCGTGGAGCACAACGCGGACTTCATCAGCAAAACCGCCGAGGGCCTCGTCTACGGAGTTGTCGAGAATTTCCTGCACCATGTGGTTCGGGCGCGTGGTGTCGGTATACATGCCCGGGCGTTTGCGCACCGGATCTAGCCCCGATAAAACCTCAATAGCCGAGGCACTATAAACACTCATTCCACATCCTCCGAGGGCGCCAAAGGCGGCTGCGATAAGCCATCCCAGCGCGAAAAGTCAGGCAATAATCGAGGGTCTCTAGCATGACCATAAGCCAAGCAATGCTGCAGACAATCACCTAAAAATCGATTTACTAATTCTTTTTCGTTGACGCGCCAGCCTTGTGCGTCGGCGAGGCCAACAATAGCGGGAATCCGCCGCGCGCGCTGAAAGCGTAAGACATCGGCCATTTCGGCGTCATTATAGAGGCGTACTTCCATGTCGAGCTCGGGGCACCACGGCAAGGCCGGGGTCATCTGTGCCAAACGCCAAGTCTCGGTATAGCGCGTTTGTTCGACACGACTGAGCTGCAAAACTGGTTGCGGCAACCATAGCTCGCCGAATTTGACCGACTCACCCCAGGCAAACTCGATTGGCGAAATATAACCAACACGACCGTGCACGCCAGCGCCGCGCAGGAGCTTGGTCATGCGCGCGTAATTGAGTTCGTAAAGTGCATGCATGCCCGCCAGATCGACGGTGTATCGCGGCCACATTGAGGCTATTTACCCCACTTCTTTTTCAGGCGATCGCGGTTAGCGGCGTACCATTGCACAGCAAGCATGCACGGCGCGTTATTGATGCGACCTTGCGCAAGCCATTGCAGCGCTTGGTTTAGACTGACCACGGTAACGCGAATGTTCTCGCCCTCTTCCACTACGCCGTGCACGCCACCGGCGCGGGACAAATTGGCTGGGGCGACAAACAAGGTGAAGCGCTCATCAGAGCCGCCAGCACTGGGCATAAACTCAAAGACTTTTTCTAGCTCTGAAATAGCCACGCCGGCCTCTTCGACAGTTTCGCGAATAGCCACGGCTTCCAGTGATTCGCCAGGCTCAACCAAGCCCGCAACCACTTCGATTTGCCAAGGGTATTTATCCGCCATGGCGCCAACACGAAACTGCTCAATTAGCAGCAGCTCGCTGGTCTCAGGATCGATAACCAGCACGCCGACTGCATGCGGCCGAACAAATAACTCACGGCTAATTTCTGGGCCCATTGATCCATCGAACTGGCGGTGCTTTAAGCGCACGCGATCGAGGCGATAAAAGCCTTGAAACACAGTATCGCGCTGGATGACTTCGATATCGCCAGATTCAGATTCGCCGTGATTCATCAGACTTCCTTATAGAGCTGCGCGCCTTGGCGACGGAACTCTGCGGACATTTCGGCCATGCCTTTTTCTGCCTCTGCTAACTCCTCAGCAGTTTTATTAGCATCGAGCTTATCGGCGTAATCGCGCACATCTTGGGTGATTTTCATCGAGCAAAACTTCGGGCCACACATGGAGCAGAAATGCGCCACTTTATGCGCCTCTTTCGGCAGCGTTTCATCGTGATATGAGCGAGCGGTATCGGGGTCGAGCGCGAGATTGAATTGGTCATCCCAGCGGAATTCAAAGCGGGCTTTGCTCAGTGCGTTGTCGCGAATTTGCGAACCCGGATGGCCTTTCGCCAAGTCGGCGGCATGAGCGGCGATCTTGTAGGTGATGATGCCGTCTTTCACATCTTTTTTATTGGGTAGGCCCAAATGCTCTTTCGGTGTCACATAGCAGAGCATGGCGCAGCCGAACCAACCGATCATGGCAGCGCCAATGCCGGAAGTGATGTGGTCATAGCCTGGTGCGATGTCGGTGGTGAGCGGGCCTAAGGTGTAGAACGGCGCTTCATCGCAGCATTCAAGCTGCTTATCCATATTCTCTTTGATCAAATGCATAGGCACGTGGCCTGGGCCTTCGATCATAGTTTGCACATCGTGCTTCCACGCGATTTTAGTCAGCTCGCCAAGTGCTTCTAGCTCACCAAACTGGGCCGCATCATTGGCATCGGCAATTGAACCAGGACGTAGACCATCACCAAGTGAGAAGGACACGTCGTAGGCTTTCATGATTTCGCAGATGTCTTCGAAGTGCGTGTAAAGGAAGTTTTCTTTGTGATGCGCCAAGCACCATTTCGCCATGATGGAACCACCGCGCGAGACAATGCCGGTCATGCGTTTTGCGGTCAGTGGCACGTGGCGCAAGAGCACACCAGCATGGATAGTGAAGTAATCCACGCCCTGCTCGGCCTGCTCAATAAGCGTGTCGCGATAAAGTTCCCACGTTAAGTCTTCAGCAACACCGCCGACTTTTTCCAAAGCCTGATACACCGGCACCGTGCCAATTGGCACCGGCGAGTTACGAATGATCCATTCGCGGGTTTCGTGGATGTTTTTGCCGGTGGAAAGATCCATCACGGTGTCGCCACCCCAACGGATGGCCCAGGTCATTTTTTCCACCTCTTCATCGATCGAAGAGCCCAGCGCGGAGTTTCCGATATTGGCGTTGACCTTAACCAAAAAGTTGCGGCCAATAATCATAGGCTCGACTTCAGTGTGGTTAATGTTGGCAGGAATGATCGCGCGGCCACGAGCAATTTCTTCACGCACGAATTCAGGCGTGATGATTTTCGGAATCGACGCACCAAAACTCTGGCCCGGATGCTGATGGTGCAACAGGCCGCTATCGGCCATAGCTTCATAGCGCTGATTTTCACGAATCGCTACGTATTCCATCTCCGGCGTGATGATGCCGCGACGCGCGTAATGCATTTGCGACACATTCATGCCGGCCTTAGCGCGGCGTGGTTGGCGCGTGTGGCCAAAGCGCAAATTAGCAGTGGTTAAGTCTTTTTCGCGCTGCAGGCCGAAGGTTGAGCTAACGCCACTGAGCAATTCAACATCGCCACGCTCATCGATCCAGTTCGAGCGCACACTGGCCAAGCCTTGGCGAATATCAATTTTCACCGATGGGTCGGTGTAAGGGCCGGAGGTGTCGTACACAATGACCGGCGCATTTTTCTCAATGCCATTATTGGTATGTGTGTCATCCAAGCTAATTTCGCGCTGCGGCACGCGAATATCAGGACGCGAGCCCGTAACGTAGACCTTGCGCGAGTTTGGCAACGGCGCAATGGCTGCTGCATCGACAGTGGCAGCACTGCTTAAAAAGGCTTTTTCGGGCGAATTCATGAGCTCATCCTGATGGCGTAGTAAATAGCGGCCGCTCGGCCGCTCAGCGATGCGCCACTATATAGCGCGAGGGCCTGCTGTCACAACACGACGCGAGGCTTTGAGTGCCTGCTTTGCTCCTACATGAGTAGTGCATGAGCAGCTCATCGGCACGATGACTTGCACGTCACCGCGCCTCAGCTTAGGCTCTCGCAATCATTTTTTGAGTCATGCCTCATGCGCACTTTGTCCAAACGCCTGCTTAGCTTGGCCATGCTGTCTATTTCCACCGCTACTATTGCGCTGCCGGCGCATGCGCTAGACCTACTTGGCGCCATTCAACTCGCCTCAGTCAATGATCCCAATTTAGCGGCAGTACGTGCACAACGCCTCGCTGCAGGCCAATCCACGATTATTGCGCGCTCAGCGCTATTGCCGCACTTAGGTGCAGAAGCCAGCTATAACAAAATCAACATCAATAGCCAGTCAGCCGCTCTTGGCAAGCTCGACTACAAGCAAACCACCTGGGGCGCACGCCTAACTCAGCCAATTTTTCATTGGGATGCTTGGCATCAGTACAAGGCCATTAGTGCACAGCGTTCGCAGCAGGAAGCCGAGGCCGATAGCCGCACCCAAGAGTTATTTTTAGGTGTTGCCAGTGCTTACTTTGATGTACTGCGTGCGCAAGACACACTGGCGTTCGCGCAGGCACAAGAAAATGCATTGAGCAGCCAGCGCGATAAAGCTCAGGCACAATTTAAAGTCGGCGTGATCGCTCGCGCCGATGTTGTAGAGGCCGATGCTCAGCGTGACACCGCGACTGCCGAGCGCTTGAGCGCTGAAATAGGCCTAACTCATGCCAAGGAAACGCTAAACGCCGCTTTAGCCACCGAAGTCGATGATTTATCACCTTTACCAGAAAGCATCCCGACCCCAAACCCAGTGCCGAATGACTCCAAAGCATGGGCCGAACTCGCGAAGCAAAACAACCCTGGCTTAATTGCCGCACGCTTCGCCGCAACGGCCGCAGCGAAAGCTAAAGAAGCGCAACGGGCAGGCTTCCTACCATCCATTGATGCCTATGCCAGCACCGGCGATATTCGCAATTCAGATATCACACCGCCCAACCCAAACTCGCCGATCAACTTTAATGCTGGCCGCCAAAGCGCTATCGGCGTAGAGGCGCGCTGGGAGCTATTTGCCGGCGGTCGCACACTGGCGTTGGTCAAGCAAGCTGGTTATCAAGCCGATGCCGCTCGCGCAGCGGCGATGGCGCAAGAACATCAAATCGTGACCGCTACGCGCACCGCATTTATGACGGTTAAAACCGATAGCCAACGCCTTGCCGCACGCCAGCGCGCCTTGCGCTCAGCGGAGCTCGCGCGTGAAGCAGCACAGGCCGGCTACTCAGTAGGCTCGCGCAATATCGTCGAGTTGTTGCAAGCTGAAACCCGCGTTTATTCCGCTAGCCGTGACTACGCTAACGCGCGCTACGACTATGTGATGAATAGCTTGCGATTGAAGGCGCTGGCCGGGCAGCTAGATGAAGCGACAGTTGCGACGGTGAACGGCTGGTTAGCGGCAAAATAAGCGTAATGGTCGGATGCTTATGGCGTGATCGCCGCTAAGGCAATAGCTGCCCTAGTGCCACTGCGACCGCTGTCTCTACGCGCAAAATACGTGGGCCGAGATCGCAGCAGATTAGGCCTGCGGCCTGCAGTTTTTCTATTTCATAAGCGATAAACCCACCCTCTGGGCCAATGGCTAGGAGCGTGGGCTTAGTGCTGGGGGATAAGCGCCTCGTCTCTGCACTGCCCCCTTGCGGCCCATTAGCTTGCTTGGCTGGATGCGCGACCCAGCCTTGGCGCCCCTGCATTAGCGTAGGCAAATCATCTTCGACAAAAGGTTTAAATCGCGGCGCTAATGTCACTCGCGGCGCGACTGTATCGCCAGCTTGCTCCAGCCCCAAACGCAGCTGCTCAGCAATAGCCGCCTCGCTGAGCCACGGGCTTTGCCAAAAGCTTTTTTCCACGCGAAAACTATTGATTAAAACCAGCTCAGTCACGCCCAACGTCACCACCATTTGTAAGATGCGCTTGAGCATTTTCGGTCGCGGCAACGCCAGCACTAAAACCATTTCGCGTTTTGGCGGAGGCGGTGTATCGAGACGAATGCGCAGTGTCGCCTGCTCAGGCGAAAGCGCGATGATCTCACCTTGACCGATCATGCCACCTAGTTCACCGACTTTTAAAAGCGAGCCAATTTCAGGGCGATTTACGGTGAGCAAATGCTGTAAGCGGCGATCGCGCAACACCAGCGTGTCGGGTGCGATTAAATCTTCCGATGTAAAAGTGATGAGGTTCACGCGCCCTCGCCCAACCAAGGCGCTAGCAACTCCAGCTGTCGCC
This sequence comes from Paraperlucidibaca sp., assembly GCF_982810325.1. Taxonomy (NCBI): domain Bacteria; kingdom Pseudomonadati; phylum Pseudomonadota; class Gammaproteobacteria; order Moraxellales; family Moraxellaceae; genus Paraperlucidibaca; species Paraperlucidibaca sp. Next base: position 3,153 of record NZ_CEYEMI010000001.1, on the reverse strand, counting down.
CCACTGCGCCCTGATTTGCCGCCATGACGGCCGCACCTGCAGCACGCTGCCTCTGCAGTAACTCAGGATCATCGAAGCGCGCTAAAACTGCCTGCGCTAGCTCCGCCGCGCTGCTCACGACAGTCAAAGCGCCGGCCGCGATGAGCGTGTCATTGATGCTTTGAAAGTTGGTGTAATGCGGGCCGGTCAGCGTCGACACGCCCACAGCCAATGGCTCCAGCGCATTATGTCCGCCGCCTGGCGCGAGCAGCGAGCCGCCAACAAAGGCCACTTTCGCCATGGCCAGCCAGAGCAATAACTCACCCATGCTATCGGCCAGCAATACTTGCGTGTTGGCGCCGACTAGCTCATGCGATGAGCGCCTAACAGCCTGCAAGCCTTCGCTGCTAATGAGCTTAGCGACGGCATCGAAGCGCTCTGGATGGCGTGGCACCAAAATCAGCAGCACCTCGGGATGTGTCTGCAAAATTGCACGATGCGCTGCCAGCACAATCTCATCTTCACCCGCATGCGTACTTGCTGCGACCCACACCGACCGCTGAAGCAAAGACCACGCCACGCGCCAGCGCGCAGCGTCATCGTGCAAATGCTCAGGCACCGCGAGATCGAACTTCACGCTGCCTGTGCGCACAACTTGATTCGATGGCACCCCCAGCAAGCAAAAGCGCTCAGCCGTAGCCTCATCTTGCGCAGCCACCACCGTGAGTTGGCGCATCAATTCAGCACCAAGAAGGCCCGCACGCTCATAGCCACGTGCTGAGCGCTCCGAGAGCCGAGCATTGGCGAGCATCACCGGAATGCCACGAGCCCGTGCCGCCACCAAAGTATTTGGCCACAACTCAGTTTCCATAATCACCAATGCGCGTGGCTGCCAGTGCGCGAGAAAGCGCCGCACGGCCCACGGGAAATCATACGGCGCATAGACATGGGCAAAGTCAGCATTGTCATCGCCCCAAAGCGCACGCACTTGCGCCGAGCCAGTCGGCGTCATGGTCGTGATCAGTAGTGGCACATCGGGATAATGCTCACGAATGGCCTCGACCAACGGTCGCGCAGCCAATGTTTCACCAAGCGAAACTGCATGCAGCCAAATCGGGCGCGTGAGCATTGAGGCATCGCTCGGGGCCCGCCCCAAACGCTCGCGCCAACGCAGGCGATAAGCAGGTGACGTGCGCCCGCGCAGCCATAGCCGCAGAAACACAAAAGGGAATGCTAGCGTGAGCAACACGGTGTAGAGCCAACGGGGCAAAAGCCATTCCTCGGAAATACTGGAGGCAATGATTCTACCCGCATACACTAGGTGCTGTTTAGGTTTTGATGACAGGTAATTATGGCTCGCGGATATGCCTTAAAAGATTCCGAGCAGTAGAGCCAGCTACAGAATAATCGCCCTATCAAGCAGATAGCCAATGAGACAGTAAATTGAAAAGCCACGTATCCACCCTAAAAGTCTTACTCCCGCCACTGGCCGCCTATCTAGGCATTGCTGCCTACATAGCACTAAAGGCACCGCTCGAAGTTTCGACTTTTTTATATAGCGAAAGTGGTCCATACGAAGTGTTCAGCACAGTCCTATGGTTAGTACTGGCCGGCCTAGTTCTACTGCAAAGCCAGTTGCAGTTGCGAGTGCGCCTTGCATCAAGCATTGCAGCTCTACTGATGTGTGCTCGCGAGCTTGATATGCATAAAGCATTGTTTACCATGAGCTTTATCAAAACAAATTTTTATAAAAGCCCCGACATTCCTTTTCACGATAAGGTTGCTGGCGGCTTAGCTTTGTTGGTCATGATTGGCCTGCTGGTGTATTTGGCCAAGCGCATGCTGCTGTTTTTACGCACTCAAGCAAGCTCAGATACCTCAGCACACCTGCTTGTTTATAGCCTCGCGCTGGGTGCGATATCCAAGATTCTTGATCGCTTTAGCTCACAAATGCATGATCTATTTAATATAGCGGTTCCTGCAAATGCTCGACTGGCCATAGTGGCCATGGAAGAAAGTCTTGAATTAGCTTTGCCACTTTTGCTTATTTTAGCACTACTGACTTATCGGCGACGTTTAGGCTAGTCCTGCCTTTTGCAGCACTGGAGGCATTGCACTGACCAACATACACTAGGCGCAGTTTTGATTTTGATGACAGGTAGTTATGGGACGTAATGTAGTTCGCGCCGACGACGGTATTCACTTATTCATGCTACATCCACGCTATTGGCCGATCTGGTTCGGCTTAGGCCTGATGTGCCTGCTCGGCTGGCTGCCATGGGCAGTACAACGGCGCATGGGCGCAGGCATAGGCGCGCTTGCTTATAAGCTGGTGCCATCACGCGTGGCAGATACTCGAGTGAACATTGGCCTGTGCTTTCCCGAGCTCAGTGAGAGCGAGCGTGAGCTTTTAGTGCGCAATATCTTCCGCGAAGGCGGCATCGGCGTAATGGAAGTCGCCCGTGGCTGGATGCGCTCACCCTCGCTGCTACTGAAAGCCTGCCGCGTAAATGGTGTCGAGCATGTCCACGCCGCTCAAGCCGAAGGGCGTGGCGTGATTATTTTGGGCGCACATTACAGCCACTTAGACTTAAGCGGCGTCATCATCTCGCAGCAATTTCCACTGCAAGTAGTCTATCGCCCGCAAAATAATCCCGTCGCCGATTGGTTTATCCGCAACCGCCGCGCCAAGCTCTACTCCGGCCAAATCGACCACGCCGACATGCGCTCGCTGTTTAAAGCGCTGAAAAAAGGCGAAACCGTATGGACTTCAGTAGACCAAGATTTCGGCCTCAAGCAAGGCGTCATGGCACCATTTTTTGGCGTGCCCGCCGCCACGCTCACTGCCACCGCACGCATGGCCAAAGTGAATGGCTCCGCTGTGTTGTTTTCACACTTCATGCGTCACGGCGATGACGCCGACTACACGCTGAGTTTTACGCCAGCGCTAGAGGGCTACCCGTGCGGCGATGATGTCGTCGATGCTAGTCGCATAAACGCAGAGTTGGGCACGCTGATTCGGCGTGCGCCGGCGCAATACATGTGGTTTCATCGACGGTTTAAGAGCCAACTAGAAGGTCAGCTCTCGTATTATGCGAAGAAAAAAAGGAAGAAGGACGCATGAAAATTTTAGTCACCGGCGGTGCCGGTTTTATAGGCTCAGCCGTAGTTCGC